>CALMNV010000232.1 GCA_937873285.1 uncultured Intrasporangium sp.
GACCTCGGCGACCCGACGCACCTCGAGTTCGCCTATGTCAAGGCCTTCGCGGCGGCGATCGACACCAGACCGCCGGGGCCGCTGTCCGTGCTGCACGTCGGCGGCGGGGGGATGACGCTGCCCCGCTACCTGCTGGCCACCCGCCCGGAGAGCACCAACCGGGTGGTCGAGATCGACCCGGGCGTCGTGGCGGTGACCCGGACCCGGCTGGCACTTCCCGACGACCCCCGGCTGCAGGTGCAGGTGGCCGACGGCCGGACCGCCGTGCGGCAGCAGCCGACGGACAGCTACGACGTCTACGTCGGGGACGCGTTCGGCGGCATCGCGGTGCCGTGGCACCTGACCACGCGCGAGGCCTTCCTCGACGTCGACCGGGTGCTGCGCCCAGGCGGTCTGGTCGTCCTCAACGTGATCGACTACCGGGCCCTGGCGTTCGCCCGTGCGCAGCTGGCCACCCTGGCCACCGTCTTCGAGCACGTGGGTCTCATGACCACGTCCGGCGGCCTCAGCGGCGGCAATCTCGTCCTGCTCGCCTCGCGGGCCCCCCTCGATCGCGATGCGCTGGCCTCCGCGCTGCGCGACAAGGGTGGCTCGATGGCCCTCGTGCCCGACGCGGCGGTGCGCACCTTTCTCGGGGCCGACCCGCTCGTCCTCACCGACGACCGGGCCCCCGTGGACCAGCTGCTCCCGACCAGTCGCTGAGCCCGGTCACACCTCATGGTGGAGCACCTCGGCAGGCAGCTCGCCGGCCCGCCGCCGCCCGAGCAGCTCAACGGCATACATGGCGCAGAGCACCAGCGCTCCACCGAGGACCATCCGGGCCGTGAGCCGCTCGCTGCCGAGGCTCACCGCGAAGAGGGCGGCGAAGACCGGCTCCAACGTCATGACGATGGCGGCTCGGGTGGCCGGCAGGTGCGCCTGCGCCCAGGTCTGCACCCACAGGGCGGCGATGCTCGCGAAGGCGACCATGTAGAGCACCGATGCCCACTGGCCGGACGTGCTGGGCAGGGTCACGCCTGACGGCAGGGCGACGAGCAGCGACAGCGCGGCGATGACGAGCATCTGGACGACGGACAGCCCGGTCGCGATCTCGTGCCCGCTGTAGCGGCCCAGGCCAAGGATGTGCAGGGCGTAGAGAGCGGCGGCGAGCAGGGTCAGCGACTCTCCGATGCCGACGGACAGGCCGTTGAGGGAGAGCAGAGCCAGGCCGGACGTGGCGAGGCCCACCGCCAGCCAGGTCGTGGCGGGCACCCGCTCGCGCAGCAGCACCGCCGCGAGGACCGGCGTCAGCACGACGTAGGTGCCCGTGATGAACCCCGAAACGGAGGCCGGGGTGGTCGCCAGGCCTTGCGTCTGCAGGATCTGGGCCACCCCGTAGAGGGTGCCGAGGCCGACGCCGACTCTCACCTGCGCCCGGTTGAGGGCTCGCAGCGGCCGCCAGAACAGGACCACCATGACGACCGCCGAGATGCCGAAGCGCACGGCGAGGAAGTCGACCGGCGGCACGTGGGCCACGAGGTCGCGGATCAGGAAGAAGGTCGACCCCCACACGGCCGTCAGCGCGACGAGCAGCGCGGCGGCGAGCCGCCGATGGCCGGCCGATGTCACCGCGCCGCGCTCAGACGATCGTCAGGACGATGGGCGAGCCCTTCGGCACGGAGCGGCCACCCTGGACGCTCTGCACGCGGACGAGGTCGAAGAGCTTGCCGAAGGGATACTCCTTGGTGACGGTGAAGCCGAGCGCCGTGAGGGTGCGCTCCGCGGTCGCGGTGTCGCGGCCGATGACGTTGGGCACCTGGACCAGCACGGGGCCCTTGGACACGGTGAGCGTCACGGTGTCGCCGCGGAAGAGGGTGCCGCCGGTGGGCGACGCCGAGACGACGCTGCCGGCCGCCACGGTGTCGCTGTTGACATCCGCGGCGCGGGCCACGCGCAGGCCGGCGCCCTCGACGGCGGCCGTCGCCTTGGCCACCGGCTGCCCCTGCACCGACGGCACGGGGATCGGCTGGCGTCCCTTGGACACCACGATGGTGACCACTGCGCCGCGCTTGACCGAGGCGCCGTCGTCGGGGCTCTGGCGCATGACGGTGCCCGCGGGGACCGTCTCGCTCCACTCCTCGGTGCGGACACCCACCCTGAGCGTCAGCGGAGCGAGGGCGTCGGCCGCCGCGTCGGCGGGGCGCCCGACGAGACGGGGCACGGTGTAGCGCTCCGGCCCCTTGGAGACGACGAGGCTGACGCTCGTCTGCTTGCCGACCTGGGAGCCGGGGCGTGGGTCGGCGGAGATGACGGTGCCCTTGGCGACCGTCTCGGAGTAGACCTCTGCCGGCGCCGCGCGCAGAGCCGCCCGCTCGAGCGCGGCCACCGACGCGGGCAGCGAGGCGCCAGCCACCTGGGGGACCGTGGTCGGCGCGCCGGGTCCGGCGAGGAACCACCAGCCACCCCCGCCGGCGAGCAGGAGCGCCAGGACCAGCGCCACCACGAGCGGCCAGCGACGGCGGGAGGCCTGCCTCCGCTGCACGGGCAGGGCGGTCGTCGGTGAGATCGGCGCCGGCGAGGGTGGTGCAGGAGGCGAGCCCGGGGAGGCGGGGCCCTGGCGCGAGGCGGCTGTGCCGTGCACGGCTGTGACGTCCGCGGAGCCGCGGGACTCCGCCCCGGCTGGAGCCGGTGTGCCCGAAGCCGGTATGCCGGGTGCTCCCACCGGCTGGCCGCGGCGGTCCAGCTCCGCCGTCGAGAGCGCGGCCCGAGCGCGACGCACCGCCGAGGCGAAGGCGTCCGCCGAGGGGAAGCGGCCCGTCGGGTCGGTCGCGGTGGCCCGCTCGACGAGCTCGTCGAGTGCCGGCGGCAGGCCGGGGACGAGCTTCGAGGGGGGCTCGATGGTGCCGTGGACGTGCCGGTAGGCGATCTGGATCGGGGTGTCACCGGTGACGGCCTTGCGCCCGGTGAGCATCTCGAAGAGCAGGAGCCCCGCGGCATACACGTCGCTGCGCGGGTCGGCCACCCCCCGCTCGACCTGCTCCGGGGAGAGGTAGGACACCGTGCCGAGGAGGACGCCGGTCTGGCTGGTCACCGTGGAGCTGGTGACCGCGCGGGCGAGCCCGAAGTCGGCCACCTTGACCTCGCCGTCGCCGCGGATGAGGACGTTCTCCGGCTTGACGTCCCGGTGGATCAGACCCGCGTCGTGCGCGGCTCGCAGCGCCTCGAGGACGGGCTCCACGATCGCCAGGCTCTCCCGCGGGGTGAGCGGCGCCTCCTCGTGGATCACCTCCCGCAGCGTCTTGCCGGCGACGAACTCCATGGCGAGGAAGACGTCGTCGCCGTCGTCGCCCTGGTCGAACACCGCGACCACGTTGGGGTGGCTCAGCCGGGCCGAGGCGCGAGCCTCGCTGCGGAAGCGCTCGACGAAGACCGCGTCCCGCGCCAGGGCCGGACGCATCATCTTCAGCGCGACCTGCCGGTCGAGCCGTCCGTCCATCGCCACGTAGACGGAGGCCATGCCGCCGTCCGCGAGGTGGGAAAGGACGCGGTAGCGCCCGTCGATGACCCGACCGATGAGCGCGTCCGCCACGCTGGACGTCACCCGTCGAGTTTACGGAATGCGACCGGGTGGGGCGTGCAGGCGCTCCGAGGGGCGAGCTCCCCGCGGGCCCGGCGGTCACATGCGACCGTAGTGCGCCGTCACCGCCTTGACGTAGCCCTTGGTGTCCTCGAACAGGCCGCGGCTGCGCACCGAGCCGAGCCCCTGGTAGTAGCCGGCGATCGCCTCGTCCCGGCTGGTCGCCATGCCCTGCAGGGCCCGCAGGATGACGACGCCGGCCGTGACGTTGTCCTGCGCGTCGAGCAGGTCGAGCTGGCGTCCGGCGAGCTGGGAGGCCCACGTGCCCGAGGTCGGCATCACCTGCATCGTCCCGATGGCGTTGGCCACCGAGACCGCGCGCTGGTTCCACCCCGACTCCTGCCAGCTCACCGCCAGCGCCAGCCGTGGGTCGACGCCGTGCCGGATCGCCGTGCGCCGGATCAGGGCCGCGGTCTCGACCCGGCCGGGCACGGGGCGGGCGGCAAGAGCTGCGCGCGAGGCGTTGGCCGCCTGGACCGTGGCGTCCGAGAAGGTGTAGCCGGCAAAGGTGTTGGCGCTGGTGGGCGTCGGCGCCGCGGCGACTCCCGCAGCCGTGGGCTTGACGACGTCGCCCGGGATGGAGATGCGCTGGCCGGCATAGATCATCCTGGGGTTGGCGAGCCGGTTCGCAGCCAGCAGCTTGGTCAGCGTCACGCCGTAGCGCGTCGCGAGGTCGGTCATCGTGTCGCCGGGCTGCACGACGTGCACCCGGCCGGAGGCCGGGGCCGCCCCACCGGCCGATGACCTGCTGGGCGCGGCGCCGGACTCGGGGGCGCCCGGAATCGTCAGGCGCTGACCCGGGAAGATCATCCGCGGGTTGCTGATGGCGTTGGCTCGAGCCAGCGCGGCCACGCCGACGCCGTGTCGCAGGGCGATGTCCGAGAGCGTGTCCCCGCCGCGCACCGTGACGCTGCCGGCCGCCGGCGACGGCCGTGGCGCGCTCGTCGCCGCCGGAGCCGCAGACGTGGCGAGCGCCGGCCCGGGCACGAGCAGCGTCTGCCCCACGCGGAGCAGCGCGCCCCCATCGGGCAGGGCGTTGCGGGCCACGATCTGCCCCGGAGTGGTCCGGTGCGTGATGGCCAGCTGCCACACCGTGTCACCGGGTCGCACGACGAGGGGTCGCCAGGCGACGGTGCTCTGCGGAGGGGCGATGACATGCTGCGGAGGGGCGAGGGTGGGCAGGTCGGCGACGAGAGGCATGGGGGTCCTTTCGGGGGCCCGCGGGCGGTTGCGGTGGGCAGCAGCACGAGGGGATGTGAGGAAAGGTGCGAGAGTTGCGTTGTGAGGTTAGCGGGACTCGGCGTGTCTTACGCGTCGGGGGTGGTTATCGGTGGTATTGGGGCGGCTGTGAGGGTAGCGCACAATTGGGACCAAAGGGAGACCCTGGCTTCTCGGGGCGCGATGGCAGACTGCTCCTGTGACCACGAATGCCGAACCGAGCCCTGTCGCCGGGCCCCGCGAGGACGCCCCTCGGGTGACCTCGGTGCCGAGCCCGTCGGCTGACCAGCGCTCCGGACCGAGCCTCGAGGCGCTCGTCGGCGCCTGGCTCACCGTGCCCGAGGCCGCCGAGCGGCTGGGCGTGCCGCTCTCCCGAGTCCGCCGGCTCCTCGCCGACCGTGAGGTGCTCGGCGCGCGCGTCGGAGCCCGCAACGTGCTGGCCATCCCGGAGAGGTTCTTCGACGAGGCCGGTCCCCGGGGGGAGCTCAAGGGCACCTTCACCGTGCTTGCCGATGGAGGGATGAACGACACCGAGATCATCGCCTGGCTGTTCACGCCCGACGACACCCTGCCGGTGGCCGGAGCTCCCGTCGACGCCCTGCACGCAGGGCACAAGACCGAGGTCCGCCGGCGGGCTCAGGCGCTCGCCTTCTGAGGCGCGGTCAGGCCCGCCGGGCGGTCGAGGAGGCCACCAGGTCACGCAGCACCTCGGTCGCCGTCTCGTCGAGACAGCCCTCCCGCGCGGCGCGGTCGAGCGCGGCGCGGGCGTCGGCGGCGCGCTCGGTGATCAGCGTCTCCACCCGCTCCACGGCGCCGGACCGGTGCAGTATGCCGCGCAGCGTCGTGACGTCGGCATCGGCCAGATCCTCTCGGCCGAGCATTCGTTCGAGCAGGTCCCGTTCCGTGGCCGGGGCGCCGTCGAGCGCAAAGGCGACCAGGGCGGTGCGCTTGCCCTCGCGGAGGTCGTCGCCGGCCGGCTTGCCCGTGGTCTCGGGGTCGCCGAAGACGCCGAGCAGGTCGTCGCGCAGCTGGAAGGCCTCACCGAGCGCCAGGCCATACTGGGAGAGCAGGGCTCGTGTGGCGGCCGGCGCCCCGCCGACGAGCGCTCCGATGAGCAGGGGCTGCTCGACGGTGTACTTGGCGCTCTTGAAACGGATGACCTTGCGGCTCGACGCCAGCCGGGCGTCGAGATCGAGCTCGGCCCAGCCCCGAGCCGACTCGAGCAGGTCGAGGAACTGGCCTCCCATGAGCTGGGTGCGCATCCGGTCGAACATGCCGCGTCCGCGATCCAGGTCGGCCGCGGGCAACCCGCACGTCTCGAACAGCTGGTCAGACCACGTCAGGCAGAGGTCGCCGGCGAGGATGGCGGCACCCTCGCCGAAGCGGTTCCCGTCGCCCACCCAGCCGCGCCCCTCGTGCAGCGCGGCGATCGCCCGGTGGGCCGACGGCATACCGCGTCGGGTGTCACTGCGGTCCATGACGTCGTCGTGCAGCAGCGCCCCCGCCTGGAAGAACTCCATGCTCGCCGCGAGCCGGACAAGCGCGTCGGAGTCGGGCCCTCCGACCGCGCGGAAGGCCCAGTAGAGGAAGCCGGCCCGAAGGCCCTTGCCCCCCGTGAGCAGGCGGGTCACCGCGTCGAGCAGGGG
>CALMNV010000233.1 GCA_937873285.1 uncultured Intrasporangium sp.
CGGCCTGTCCCGGGCAGCGGCACGTAGGTCGCGAGCGAGAAGGCGGCAAGGGCGGCGGCCAGTGCCTCGAGCAGGGTGAACGTCGGCGCCGCCGTAAGCCCAGGCGCGCCGCCCAGGCCCACGCTGGCGAAGGCGGCGGTGAGCAGCAGCGCGACGACCCGCCGCCGCCGCGGCCACCGCCCGGCACCGGCCGCCCGCGTCACCGTCTCGGCGGGCGCCGAAGCCACGGGAGCAGGCTCGGCCGGCGTCACGAAGGCGTCCTTCGCCTGGTCGAGCTCTCGCACGGTGAGGAGCGCCCCGTCACGGGGCGCTCGAGGGAGGCAGGTGCCCGGCTGCACCTGCTGGTGCTGTGGAAGCTGGCGGCGGCATACCGCCTAGGGTATACGCGTCCACGGGTCGACGAGCAGGTGAGGGCAGGCGAGCGTCGCCGTCACCGTGGCAGGGCCAGCTCCAGCACCTGTGCCGAAGGCAGCGCGGCGAGGGCCGCGCCGTCGAGCAGCAGCTTGGCGCCGCGAACGCCCGCGCCCACGACGACCGGTCCTGCCGAGGCCACCGACGCGTCGACGAGCACCGGCCAGTCGGCCGGCAGGCCGATCGGCGTGATGCCGCCCTGCTCCATCCCGGTGAGCTGCTCCGCGCGGGACTGGTCGGCGAACGAGATCTTGCGAGCGCCGAGGTGTCGGCGCACGACCTTGTTGATGTCGGCGCGGTCCGTGGCGAGGACGAGGACGGCGGCGAGCGTCGTCACCTCGCCGCGACGAGCCTCGACGACGACGCAGTTGGCCGAGGCACCCGGCGCCACGTCGTAGGCGGCGCAGAAGGCACCCGTGTCGGCCAGGGTCGCGTCGATCTCGGCGACCCGGGCACCGCCCACGAGATGCACGGCCCCGGCGACCGCCGGGGCGACGAGGTGCGGGTGCTGCTCGAGCGGAAGCCAGGTCAGGCTTCCTTCCGGGGAGGGCATGCGCCCACCGTATGCCGCCGGCCCGCTCCCTCAGTCGGCGGCCGGCACCGGCGCGAACGCTGCCGCGAGCTCGCGCACGACGGTCGCGGCCGGCACCGGCCGGGCTCGACGCCAGCAGGTCCCCGCCCAGAGGGCGAGCAGCTCGGGGCTGTCCGCCGCGGCCGAGGCACGGCGCAGGGCAGCCGTCACGTGGTGCACCTCGGGGTAGGCCGCCGGCGCGGCAGGCCCGTGGAGCCGGACGAAGTCCGTCTCCAGCGCGCGCGCCCACCGCCCGGAGAAGGCCCGCGTCAGCACCGTGCGTGAGTAGGACGGGTCGCTGAGCGCCTGCCGGTGGGCGCGGGTCGTCCCCGCCTCGGGGGTGAGCAGGAACGCGGTGCCCAGCTGGACGGCGTCCGCTCCCTCGTCCCGCAGCTCGGCGGCGCGTCGTGCGGTGGCGATGCCGCCGGCCGCGACGATCGGCAGGTCGGTGGCTGACCGGACCGCCCGCACCAGCACCGCGAGGTCGACGTCCTGCGGCTGCTTGGCCTCATCGAGGGTGCCCCGATGACCTCCCGCCTCCGGACCTTGGACGCAGAGCGCGTCGACCCCGGCGGCGAGCGCTGCCTCCGCCTCCGGCAGGTCGGTCACGGTGGCGATGGTCTCGATGCCGGCGCGGCGCAGCTGAGTCAGCACCGCCCGACCCGGCAGGCCGAAGGTGAACGACACGACCGGCACCTGCTCGCGCACGACGATGTCGAGCTTGCGCTCCCAGTCGTCGGTGTCGTCAGTGCCGCCGGTGCCGCCGGTGCCGCCGGTGCCGCCGGGTCGCGGCCGGGGCAGCTCGACCGCCAAGCGCCGCGCCTCGTCGAGCAGCGACTCCCGGTATGCCGCGACCGCCCGCTCCCGCTCCACGCCGGCGAGCCGGCCCGGCTCGGGGGCATACGTGTTGGCCTCGGCCGGGACGAAGAGGTTGACCCCGAAGGGCCGTGACGTCGACGTCCACACCTCGGCGATCTGCGCGCCGAGCGCGGCCGCCGACAGGTAGCCACCGGCGAGGAAGCCGAGACCGCCGGCCTCGCCG
>CALMNV010000234.1 GCA_937873285.1 uncultured Intrasporangium sp.
CACTGTCGTCTACTTCCCGGTCGCGCACTGGGTCTTCGCCTTCGACGGCTTCGCGGCGCAGACCGGCGGGTGGATCGCCAACAGCCTCAAGGCGATCGACTTCGCCGGCGGCACCGCCATCCACATCAACGCCGGAGCCGCCGGCCTCGCCCTCGCCCTCGTGCTCGGCAAGCGCATCGGCTTCGGCAGCGAGCCGATGCGCCCACACAACCTCACCCTCGTCATGGTCGGCGCCGGCATCCTGTGGTTCGGCTGGTTCGGCTTCAACGCGGGATCCGCGTTGGGTGCGGGGTCCCTCGCGGCCGGCGTCTGGGTCAACACGCTGGCCGCCACCGGTGCGGCGATGCTCGGCTGGCTGCTCGTGGAGAAGCTGCGCGACGGGCACCCCACCTCGCTCGGAGCGGCCTCGGGTGTGGTCGCGGGCCTCGTGGCGATCACCCCCGCCGGCTCGACCCTCACCCCCTTCGGCTCGGTCGTCCTCGGCCTCGTCGCGGGTGGCCTGTGCGCGCTGGCCGTCGGCCTGAAGTTCCGGCTCGGCTTCGACGACTCGCTCGACGTCGTGGGGGTCCACCTCGTCGGCGGCCTGGTCGGCACGCTCGCCATCGGTTTCCTCGCCTCCAAGCAGAACAGCCCCATCGGCGCCGAGCTCGGGGTCGACGGGCTCTTCTACGGCGGCGGCCTCGACCAGCTGTGGCGCCAGGCCGTCGGCGCGTTCGCGGTCCTCGCCTTCTCCTTCGTCATGACCTACCTGATCGGGCTGGCCATCGACAAGACGATGGGCTTCCGGGGCGCCAGGGACGAGGAGAACCAGGGCGTCGACCTGACCGAGCACGCCGAGACGGCATACGACCTCGTGTCCCGTGGGGGGCGCCAGCTGCCGCACGGAATGCACACCCCGCCCGTCACCGCCACCGCGAGCGGCACCTCCACCGCCAGCACGTCCACCTCGGGAGCATCCTCATGAAGCTCGTCACCGCCATCATCAAGCCGCACCAGCTCGACGACGTGAAGGAGGCGCTCGAGGCGTTCGGCGTCACCGGGATGACGATCAGCGAGGCGAGCGGCTACGGCCGTCAGCGCGGCCACAGCGAGGTCTACCGGGGCGCCGAGTACACCGTGGACTTCGTGCCCAAGGTGCGCCTCGAGGTGCTCGTCGACGATATCGACAGTGCCGACGTCATCGACGTCATCCTCAAGGCGGCGCAGACGGGCCGCATCGGGGACGGCAAGATCTGGTCGGTCCCGGTCGACGACGTCGTGCGGGTCCGCACCGGCGAACGCGGCCAGGCCGCGCTGTGAGCGAGCCGGCGAGGGCCGCCGTGGCCGACGTGACGGCCCGGCGTCTCGACCTCGCCGGCACCCGCAGCTTCGCGACACCGGGTGCGGGGCAGCTGCGCCGCCGGGCGCTGGGCGACTTCGGGTTCGAGTGGCTGCGCGAGCTGTGGCGCGAGGCGTGCGCGGGGCGCCGGCACGAGGGGGTCGCCCTGGCCGCGGTCGGGTCCCTGGCCCGGGGGGACAGCGGCCCGCTCAGCGACTACGACCTCGTCCTGGTCCACCACCCTCGCGGGCTCTCCGGCCGGGCGGTCGGCCTCTTCGCCGACCGGCTCTGGTATCCCATCTGGGACGCCGGGGTGCGCCTCGACCACAGCGTCCGGACCGTGGCCGAGTGCCGCGCCGTCGCGTCGGATGACCTCACCGCCGCAATCGGGCTGCTCGACCTGACCCACGTGGCCGGGGACGCCGACGTGGTCAACGCCGCCTACTCGACCGTGGCACACGACTGGCGGGCCAACGCGCGCACCCGGCTGGCGGAGATCCACGAGTCGGTCACCGCCCGGCACGCCCGCCAGGGCGACCTGGCGCACCTCGTGGAGCCGGACCTGAAGGAGGCGCGCGGGGGACTGCGCGACATGGCCGTGCTGCGAGCCCTGACGGCCGCGTGGCTCACCGACCGGCCCCATGGCGCGGTCGACGCGGCCCACGAGCGCATCCTCGACGTGCGCGACGCCATCCAGGTCGTGACGGGCCGCGGCCGGGACCGTCTGGCCAGGCAGGACCAGGACGCGTGCGCTGCCCTGCTCGGCTACTCCGACGCGGACGACCTGCTCACCGACCTGTCGACCGCCGCGCGGACGGTGGCGTATGCCGTCGACGGGACCGTGCGCCGCGCCATGCAGTCCCAGCGGGCCCGGACCCTGCGCGTCGGTCCCCGCCGCCCGCAGCTGACCCCGCTCGGCTACGGGCTCTACCGGCACGACGGGGAGGCGGTGCTCGGCACCTCCGCCGACGTGGCCACCGACCCGCTGATCCCGTTGCGGGCGGCCGTCGTCGCAGCACGGGCCGCGATCCCGCTCAGCCCGACCACGGTCGGCAACCTCGCCGCGCGGTCACCGCAGCTGCCGCACCCGTGGCCCGAGGTGGCTCGAGCGCTCTTCGCCGACCTGCTCGCGGCCGGGCCGGGGCTGGTCGCCGTGTGGGAGGGGCTGGACCTCGCCGGCGTCATCGACCGGTGGCTTCCCGAGTGGCGCGCGGTGCGCAGCCGGCCACAACGCAACGCCGTGCACCGGCACACCGTCGACCGACACCTCATCGAGACCGTCGTGACGGCGAGCGGCATGGTCCGCGACGTGCCGCGGCCCGACCTGCTCGTGCTGGCCGCGCTGATCCACGACATCGGCAAGGTGCCCGGCGCTCACGACCATTCGGCGGCCGGCGGCGACCTTGCCGACGCGGTCCTGCGGCGCATCGGTCTCGACGACGCCGACCGGGAGGTCGTGGTGCGGCTGGTGCGCGGCCACCTCACCCTCGTGGACCTCGCCACGCGCCGGGACGCCGACGACCCGGCCACCATCGCCGAGCTGTCCCAGGCCGTCGGTGGGTCGGTGCAGACCTTGGACCTGCTGCGGGCGCTCACCGAGGCCGACGCCACGGCCGCCGGTCCCAAGGCGTGGAGCGACTGGCGCGCCGGGCTCGTCGAGCGCCTCTACGCACGGTGCCGGGCTGCGCTGCTGCCCTCCACGTCCGACCACGGCGGGAGCCCCGTGGAGCCCGAGGAGAGCCTGACCCTGAGCGATCGCATGCTCGAGCACGTGGCGAACGGCGAGCCGCTCGTCACCGTCACCTCGATGGGGGGCGCGCACCGGGTCGACATCGTCGACCGGGACCGGGCGGGGCTGTTCGCCGACACGGCCGGCCTGCTCGCCGCGCACGGCTTCCTCGTCCGGTCCGCCGTCGTGCGCACGGTCGACGGGGTCGCCGTCAACGAGTGGTGGGTCGACTCCCCGGGCGGCGAGACGCCGATGCCGGACGTTCTCGCCCGAGACCTGCTGCGAGTGGCAGCGGGTGACCGGGGACCGCTCGGGCGCCTGCAACGGCGCAGGGCGTCGAGGTCGACCCGTAGCACGGCGTCCGGGTCGCCGGACTCGACACGCGCCATGGTGATGCCCGGTGCGTCGGAGACCGCGACGGTCATCGAGGTGCGGGCCACCGACCGTCCCGGGCTGCTTCAGGACATCGGGATCACGCTGGCCCGGGCCAGCCTCTCGGTGCGCTCGGCGCACATCGCGACGTATGCCGGTCAGACCCTCGACACGTTCTACGTGACCGAGTACGGCGGCGGGCCGCTGAGCCCGGCCCGCGCCGCCCAGGCGGTGGCGATGATCATCGACACCTGCGACGCGGCCGGGTAGCGGCGGCCTCGTCAGGT
>CALMNV010000235.1 GCA_937873285.1 uncultured Intrasporangium sp.
GGGGCCGCCAGTCGGCAGCCGCACGGCGAAGCGGCGCCCGGTCCTCGTCGTGCAGGCGGACACGTACAGCGCCAGCCGCCTGGCGACCGTCCTCGTCGCCGTGGTCACCTCGAACACCTCGCTGGCCGTGATTCCGGGCAACGTCTTCCTGCCGGCTGCCGTCACAGGGTTGCCGCATGATTCGGTCGTCGACGTCACGGCGCTGGTCACCCTGAACAAGACCGACCTGACCGAGAGGACCGGGCGGGCGCCGACCACCCTGCTTCGCGAGGTCGACCGAGGACTGCGCCGCGTCCTCGACCTGCAGCATCGCTGAGCCTGGCCTCAGCGCCGGCGCATCGTCGCGACGAGGAACGCCTGCCACGCCTCCCGGCTGTCCGTCAGCTCGCCCGACCCGCCGTGGTCACCGAGAATCCGCGTCGTCGCGTCGCGGGTCACACCGTCGAGCTCGCCGGTGATCTCGACCTCGCCACGGCCCCAGACGTGTCGGCACATCGCCTGCACCGCCTGGACCTGGACCTTCGAGCGGGGGATGAGCCGGGGCCGCTGCGGGCCGAAACGGCCGACGTCGACATGGATGTGGTTGGAGTGGTCGGCGCTGTAGAGGTAGGTGACGACGTCGGCGAACTCGTGATGGAGGCCGGCGGCAAGACGCCAGTATGCCGCGAGCCTGGCCCGCAGCTCGGTCGCCGGCGCGTCGCGCCACTGGTCGTAGCGCGCCGAGACGAGGTCCCGCCCGCTGCGACGCAGACGCGAGACGTCGAAGGCCTGCCCCGAGCGGTGCCAGGAGGTGCTCGTGCCGGGCGCCCAGGCGCCGTAGGAGAAGACCGCATCCGGCACCTGCCCGGTGTGCTGGGCGTGCAGCGCCACCCAGCGGTCGAGGCGCTCGCCGAAGGCGCGCTCCACGTAGTAGGCCGTGGGCGCGGCGCCGATCTCGTAGACGTGGCGCGCGCCCCCACCCTGGTGCGGGCCTGCAGCGCGGCACGCTCGACCGGCACAGGCGAGAGTCGCAGCTCCGGTGGCGTTGTCGCACCGGAGCCGCCCGCGCGGCCGACGGCATACGTCCCTGCGGCCACCGTGCCGAGCCCGAGCGCTCCGAGCGCGAGGACGCCGCGCCGGGTCAGCCGGAGCGGCGGCTGCTGCTCGGAGGGCACCCGACCAGTCTGGCACCTCAGGAGCGCAGGGCCTCGATCGCCCGCGCCGTGGCGAGCACCTTGTGCGCCGTGTCGACGTGCAGCTGCTCGATGAGCCGCCCGTCGAGCGTCGCGACGCCCCGGCCCGCGGCCTTCGCCGCGTCGAAGGCACCGATGACAGCCTCGGCCTCGCGCACCTGCCCGGCGCTCGGGGCGAACACCTCGTTGCACACCTCCACCTGCCCGGGGTGGATCAGCGTCTTGCCGTCGAAGCCGAGCTGGCGCCCCTGCAGGCACTCGGCGCGGAAGCCGCCGACGTCCCTGACGTCGTTGAAGACCCCGTCGATGATGGCGACGCCGGCGGCCCGCGCCCCGAGCAGGGCGAGCTGGAGGGCGGTCTGGATCGCCGCGCGGCCTGGGGCGAAGGTGGCCCCCAGCTCCTTGTAGAGGTCGTTGGTGCCGAGGACGAGCACGGTGAGCCGGTCGGACGCGCGGGCGATCTCCTCGGCGTGGAGCATGGCGACCGGCGTCTCGAGCATGACCCACAGCGTCGTGCGCCCGGGGGCGCCTGCCGCCTCCATGTCCGCCACGAGCCGACGCACCTCGTCCGCCGAGCCGACCTTGGGCACGACGACGGCGTCCGGCCCTGCGGCACAGACGGCCTCGACGTCAGCTTCGTGCCACTCGGTGCCGAGGCCGTTGACCCGCACCGCGAGCTCGCGCCGGCCGTAGTCGCCGGACGTGGCTGCAACACAGGCGTTCTGGCGAGCACGGCCCTTGGTGTCGGGCGCCACCGCGTCCTCGAGGTCGAGGATGAGCGCGTCCGTCGGGATCGTCTTGGCCTTCTCCAGCGCGCGCTCGTTGGAGGCGGGCAGGTAGAGCACCGACCGCCGTGGCCGGAACCCGGCGGGAGGGACCGACTCGGCTGCCATCCGCGGTCAGCCCTCCTGGTCGGCCGGCTCGCCGGCATACAGTCGCGCGAGGTCGGGGTCGGTGGCGGCCAGGCGCTCGGCGAGCTCGAGGATGACCATGCACTGCTTGAGGCTGGCGTCGTCCTCCATCCGCCCGTCGAGCATGACCGCGCCCGTGCCGTCGCCCATCGCGGCCTTGACCCGGCGGGCGTGCGCGACGTCCGCTGCGGAGGGGCTGAACACGCGCCTGGCGATGTCGATCTGCACCGGATGCAGCGACCACGCCCCGACGCACCCGAGGAGGAAGGCATTGCGGAACTGGTCCTCGCACGCGACGACGTCGGCGATGTCACCGAACGGCCCGTAGTAGGGGAGGATCCCGTGCATCGCGCAGGCGTCGACCATGCGGGCGATCGTGTAGTGCCACAGGTCCTGCTGGAAGGCCGCCCGCTCGCCGGGCACACCCGCGCCCTGCGCCCGGCCCCCGAGCGGCGTGGCTGGAGGGTCCTGGCGGACGAGATAGCCCGGGTGGCCGCCCCCCACGCGGGTCGTCTTCATGCGGCGGTCGGCGGCGAGGTCGGCCGGGCCGAGCGAGATGCCCTGCATCCGGGGGCTCGCGCCGGCGATGTGCTCGACGTTGGCCACGCCCCGGGCCGTCTCGAGGATGGCGTGCACGAGGATCGGGCGGGTCAGGCCCGCGCGGGCCTCCAGCTGCGCGAGGAGCCGGTCGAGGTAGTGGATGTCCTCGGCCCCCTGCACCTTGGGCACCATGACCACGTCGAGACGGTCGCCGGCCTCCGCCACGAGGGTGGTCAGGTCGTCGAGCACCCACGGGCTGTCGAGGCTGTTGACCCGCGCCCACAGCTGCGTGGCAGAGCCGAAGTCGGTGGTGCGGGCGATGCGCACCAGCCCCGCTCGGGCGGCCGGCTTGTGCTCGGCCCTCACCCCGTCCTCGAGGTTGCCCAGCAGCACGTCCACGGTGCCGATCAGGCCCGGCACCTTCGCCGCCATCTTCGCGTTGCCGGGATCGAGGAAGTGGATCATCCGGCTCGGCCGCACCGGCACCTCCCGCAGCGGCTGCGGGGCCCCCACCGCAAGGGGTCGGAAGAAGTCCGAGGCGGGTCGCATGGGCGGCACGCTAGCAACGGCGCCCCGGCCCGTGTTGGGCCCGTCCTGGCTCACTAGGATCGAGCCGTGTCCGAGCCGCCGGCCGTCAACGTCAGCGCCCTGCTGGGAGAGGCGATGTCGAAGTCGGGGCTGCTGTGGATCGAGATTCCGGACGGGCGCACCTGGCCGGCCTGGCACGTGTGGACGGGCGACACGGCATACGTCGTGAGCGGTCCCGGTGAGCAGACCCTCCCCTGGCTGCCACCGGAGGTCCGGCTCATCCTGCGCAGCAAGGACACGGGCGGGCGGCTGCTCACCGTCCGCGCGCACGCGCAGGTGCTCGAGCCGGGCGCGCCGGCGTGGACCGCGGCGGCGGACGAGCTCAGGACCGGGCGGCTCAACGCGGTCGACGACTGCCTGACCCGGTGGGCGGACGCGTGCACCGTCACCGCGCTGCGGCCCTTCGGCGCGCCGGTCGAGCTTCCCGGGTCGTATGCCGCCGACGACCTTCGGCACCCGCCGGTCCCGAGCCGGGCGACGACGGCACGGTGGCGGCCCTGGCACTGGCGCGGCCGCGCGGCCCGACGTCCGCGAGGGTGACCCTCTAGCCTTTGGGCATGAGCCCCACGACCCGCGTCTTCGTGGCGCGCCTGACCGGCCTGAGCGTCTTCGACCCGCTCGGCGACCAGGTCGGGCGGGTGCGCGACGTCGTGGTGATGTTCTCCCGGACCCGGCCGCAGCCGAGGGTCATCGGGCTCGTCGTGGAGGTGCCCGGGCGGCGACGCGTGTTCGTGCCGATGACCCGGGTCACCTCGATCGACGCCGGAGCGGTCATCACGACCGGCCTGGTCAACATGCGCCGCTTCGAGCAGCGGACCAACGAGGTGCTCGTCGCGGCCGAGCTGTTCGACCGCACGGTCCGGGTCGCCGGGCCCGACGCCGCGGAGGCGGGCATCAGCGAGGCCCTCGTCGAGGACCTGGCGATCGAGCAGACCGCCCGGCGCGACTGGATCGGCGTCAAGGTCTTCGTGCGGCAGGCGTCCGGGGTCTCCTCGGCGTCGCGGGCCATGTCGCGCCTGACCCGGCGCCGCTCCGGCAAGACGATGCTCGTCGACATCCGCGACGTCGTCGGGCTGCACCAGCAGGCGGCCGCGCAGAGCGCGGAGCGGCTGCTCGAGACCTACGAGGACCTCAACGTCGCCGACCTCGCCGAGGTCATCCACGACCTCAACCCCAAGCGCCGCGCGGAGGTGGCGGCCGCCCTCGACGACGACCGGCTCGCCGACCTCCTCGAGGAGCTGCCCGAGGACGACCAGGTGGAGATCATCGCGGGGCTCGCCACCGAGCGGGCCGCCGACGTTCTCGAGGCCATGGAGCCCGACGACGCGGCGGACCTGCTCGCCGACCTGCCCCCCGACCAGGCTGAGCAGCTGCTGCAGCTGATGGAGCCGGACGAGGCGGCGCCGCTGCGCCGGCTGCTGTCCTACGACGAGAACACCGCGGGCGGCATGATGACGACCGAGCCGGTCGTCCTCGCGCCGGAGGCGACGATCGCCGAGGCGCTGGCGATGGTGCGCCGCGAGGAGCTGGCGCCCGCGCTCGCGTCGATGGTCTTCGTCTGCCGGCCGCCCCTGGAGGCGCCCACCGGCCGTTACCTGGGGCTCGTCCACATCCAGCGGCTGCTGCGCGAGCCTCCGCACGCGCCGGTGGGCTCCATCATCGACAAGGACGTCGAGCCGGCGCCGGCGACGGCCTCGCTGGAGACCGTGACCCGCACCCTCGCGACCTACAACCTCGTCTCGCTGCCCGTCGTGGACCCGGACGGCCGGCTTCTCGGGGCGGTCACGGTCGACGACGTGCTCGACCACATCCTGCCCGCCGACTGGCGTGAGGAGCGGCACGACCTCGAGGTGCACCGGTGAGCGAGCCGGTCGCGCGCCGCCCGCCGCGCGCCGTCCGCGGCGACAAGCTCGACCAGCCCCGGGAGCAACGCGGCCCCTTCCTGCCGCGCAGCACCCTGTCGCAGGAGGCGTTCGGCGTCCTGTCGGAGAAGTTCGCCCGCTTCATGGGGACGGCGCAGTTCCTCATCGGCATGACGCTCTTCGTCGCGGCGTGGATCGGCTGGAACGTGCTGGCGCCCGCCCACCTCATCTTCGACCCGTTCCCGTTCATCTTCCTCACGCTCATGCTCTCGCTGCAGGCGTCGTATGCCGCTCCACTCATCCTGCTGGCGCAGAACCGCCAGGCCGACCGCGACCGCGTGGCCCTCGAGCAGGACCGGGCCCGCGACGAGCGCAACC
The DNA here is from genome assembly GCA_937873285.1 of uncultured Intrasporangium sp. Classification (GTDB taxonomy): domain Bacteria; phylum Actinomycetota; class Actinomycetes; order Actinomycetales; family Dermatophilaceae; genus CALMNV01. Next base: position 5,452 of record CALMNV010000235.1, read on the forward strand.
TCGCCGACACCGAGTTCCTGACCCGCGAGGTCGCGTCGCTGCGACTGGCCCTGCGGGAGCAGGCGACCCGCGACTTCGTCCGCTCCGAGCTGCGTTCGCTGCTCGACGAGCTGGAGGAGCGCTCCCTCGCCCGGCCGCAGGACGAGCAACGGCCTCCGGCCTGAGGGGGCTCGCTGCACGGGGCGGAGCGGATCCGGAGCCCTCGGCCCCGCGGCATACGATGGGGACCATGTCTGCCCCCGCCCTGCCTACCCGCGACGCGCTGCTCACGGCCCTGTCGAAGGTCAACGACCCCGAGATCCGTCGCCCCATCACCGAGCTGGGCATGGTGCAGTCCGTGGAGGTCGACGACGGCGGCCGTGTGGCGCTGACGATCCTGCTCACGGTCTCCGGCTGCCCCCTCAAGGAGACGCTGACCCGCGACTCGACGACCGCGCTGGCCGCCGTGCCGGGCGTGACCGGAGTCCGCGTGACCCTGGGCGTCATGAGCGAGGAGCAGCGGGCGGCCCTGCGCGAGCAGCTGCGGGGAGGCGCCGCCGAGCGCGAGATCCCCTTCGCGCGACCCGGTTCGCTGACCCGCGTGTATGCCGTCGCGTCCGGCAAGGGTGGTGTCGGCAAGTCGTCGGTGACGGTGAACCTCGCGGCCGCGTTCGCCGAGCAGGGCCTGAGGGTGGGGGTCGTGGACGCCGACGTCTACGGCTTCTCCGTGCCCCGGATGCTGGGTGTGGAGCGGCGACCGACCCAGGTCGACGACATGATCCTGCCGCCCATCGCCCACGACGTGAAGGTCATCTCGATCGGGATGTTCGTGCCGGGCAACCAGCCGGTCGTGTGGCGGGGGCCGATGCTGCATCGGGCGCTGCAGCAGTTCCTCGCCGACGTCTTCTGGGGCGACCTCGACGTGCTGCTGCTCGACCTGCCGCCGGGCACCGGCGACATCGCGATCTCGACCGCCCAGCTCATCCCGGGTGCCGAGATCCTCGTCGTCACCACCCCGCAGCAGGCGGCGGCCGAGGTGGCCGAGCGCGCCGGGGCGATCGCGCTGCAGACCCACCAGCGGGTGGCCGGAGTCATCGAGAACATGTCGTGGCTGGAGCTGCCGGACGGCACGCGCCAGGAGATCTTCGGCTCCGGCGGCGGCCAGGCGGTGGCCCACTCGCTGACGCGGAGCATCGGCGCGCCCGTGCCGTTGCTCGGCCAGATCCCGCTCGACACCCGGCTGCGGGAGGGCGGCGACGCTGGCACACCCGTCGTGCTCGGAGCCCCTGACTCCGCCGCCGGGGTCGCGCTGCGGGCCATCGCCCAGGGCCTCGGCCGGCGGGCGCGGGGCCTGGCAGGCCGCTCGCTCGGGCTGACCCCCGCAGGCCGCTGACCCACCGCCCGAGGGTGGGCGGCGCCCATCCCTGGCGGCGTCCTGTCTCCTCTGCCAGACTCGTCGCGACCACCGCCCGACCAGGGCAGCCGCGACGGAAAGGAACACCGATGACCACCACGCCCAACGACCCGGTCAGCGACGAGGACATCGAGACGCTCGGCACGCCGTCGGTCGGAGGCACCGCCACGGACGCCGACGGCACCGACGGCACCGACGGCACCGGCAGCGCAGGCGGCGGCGGGGACGCCGACGGGACCGATGCCGTGGGGATCGACGCGGACGGCACCGACAGCACCGACGGCACCGACAGCACCCACGGCACCCACGGCACCCACGGCGGGGACGCGGACGGCACGGACGCCTGAGCTCTTGGCGGCCCTCGACCTGCTCAGCGGCGACGCCCAGACCTTTCTCGACTCGGTCTGGGCGTCGCACGTTCACGTCCACTCCCGCGATCCCGCCCCGCTCGTCGCACTGCTGTCCCTCGACGACGTCGACTCCCTCCTGACCAGCGCGGCCCTGCGCACCCCCGCCCTGCGGGTGGTCCAGGAGGGGAGCGTCCTGCCCGAGAGCCGGTTCACCAGGCACGGCTCGGTCGCCGGGACGCCGCTCACCGGGCTCGTCGACCCCCGCAAGGTCCTCGCGCTCTTCGACGCGGGCGCCACGCTGGTGCTTCAGGGGCTGCACCGCTACTGGCCGCCGCTTACGGCCCTCGTCCGCTCGCTCGAGCTGGAGCTGGGCCACCCCTGCCAGGCAAACGCCTACCTGACTCCCCCCGGCTCCCAGGGTTTCGCGCGACACGCCGACAGCCATGACGTCTTCGTCTTGCAGACCCACGGCCGAAAGCGCTGGACCGTCGCATCCGACGGTGCGGACCGCGAGCTCGAGCTGGTCCCCGGGGTCTGCGCCTACCTGCCCACCGGCACGCCTCACTCCGCGCGCAGCGAGGCCGAGCCGTCCTTGCACGTCACCGTCGGAATCAACCGGCTGACGTGGCGCGAGCTGCTGCGGCGCCTCAGCAGCGAGGTCCTCGCCGACGACCGCTTCGACGTCGCCCTGCCGGCGGGCTACCTCCAGGACCCGGCACGGCTGGCCGGGCCCCTCGGCGGAGAGCTCAAGGCGTTCACCGACGCGCTGTGCCGGCTCGACGCCGACGAAGTGGCCGCCCTGCGCTCCACGAGCTTCCTCTCCGAGCGGGGGCCGATGCTCCGGGGCGCCCTCCGCGACCGGGCGGCCGTTCGACCCGCGATAACCCGGCCTCCCCGTCCGCCCGGCCCTCCGTCTCGGGAGTGGCCGCCGGGGGCGAGAAGGCCGCGTCGCTCGCCGGGCGCTGTGGTGACGGGC
>CALMNV010000236.1 GCA_937873285.1 uncultured Intrasporangium sp.
GATGAGCTTCGCCGCGGTGCAGAAGCACGTCGCGACACTGCAGGAGACGGGCCTCGTCAGCAAGACCAGACGCGGCCGGGAGCAGGTGGTGCGCGCCGAGGTCGGCGCCCTGGGGCCGGCCCGGGCGGCGCTCGACGAGCTGGAGCGCCTGTGGCGCGACCGGATCATCCGCATGGGCGAGCTGCTCGCCGACGACACGAAGGAGTAGGCACATGCCGGCTATCGACATCGACAAGGACGTCGTGGCGCACACCATGACGGTCACCGCCACGTTCGACGCCCCCGTCGAGCAGGTCTGGTCGCTCTTCGACGACCCGCGCAAGCTGGAGCGGTGGTGGGGGCCGCCCACCTACCCGGCGAGCGTGACGGAGCACTCCCTGACGCCGGGGGGCACGGTGCGCTACTCGATGACGGGGCCCGAGGGGGACCAGCACTTCGGGCTCTGGGACGTCGTCTCGGTCGACCCCCCGACGAGCCTGGAGTTCCGCGACAGCTTCGCGGACGAGGCCGGCAACGTCGACGCGCAGCTGCCCACGACGGTCAACCGGCTGACGCTGCAGGAGCGACCGCAGGGCGGCACGCTGTTGACCATCCGCACGAGCTTCGAGTCCGCGCAGGACATGGACCAGCTCGTCGCCATGGGCGTCGAGGAGGGCCTGCGGGCTGCCATGGGACAGATGGACGACGTGCTGGCCGCCTGAGCGTCGCGCGGCCGGCTCGGTGGCGCGGCGGCATACGGCCTGGTCGTATGCCGCCGTGCTGGCCTGGCGGGCGCGCCCGGGTCAGCGGACGAAGATCGCGTCTCCCACGGGCCGCTCGCCGGTCGCGTCGGAGGGAGAGCTGACCAGCCGCCCCCGGACCGCCATGGCCGTGGAGCCGCCACCGTCGAGGTTGACCGCGTCGCGTAGGCCGAGGGCCTTGGCGACGGCCGCGGTCTCCGGGATGGAGACACCGAGCTGGTCGGGTTGGCGGCCGTCCACCGTGACGAGCACGGTGCGGCCCCGGTCGTCGACGCCGGCGAAGGTCCGGGGGTTGCGCTGGAGCACCCAGCCATAGGCGAACGACGGGTCGCCCGGGCGCACCATGCCGTCGCGGGCCTGGGTGACGAGCTCGGCGCCGTCGCGCAGCAGCTGCGGGGCGCCGTTGACGACGGCCGTGCCGGGACGCAGCAGGTTGCCGCCCTGGGGGTCGGTCAGGCGCAGGTCGAGCCGGGCCCGGTCGCCCGCCTTGAGCCGGCGCAGCCGGTCGGCGAGGGCGCCCGTCCCCTGGACGGAGCGCTGCCCGGGCGCGAGCACCGTGCCGCGTTGGCTGGCGGTGCGGATGACCCGGTCGTGGTGGTCGAGGACGACCTCGACGCCGGGCCCGGCCGGCGTCGTGCGCCCGAAAGCGGGGGTGAAGGTGACGAGCTCGCTGGCGGCGGTGCAGGTCGTGTCGTGCAGGGGACGCGAGGTCGGGGTGTCGGTGCGGTCGCCGCCACAGTTGCGGATGAGCCCCGGGACACGGTTGATGCCGTCGAGGGCCACGCTGCCCGACTGCGTGTGCAGGGTGCCGCGCCAGACGGGGCGGAGGACCGCGGTGCCGCGCGCCGAGCGGTGGAGCACGAGCACCGGGCGGCCGGTCACGGTCTCGGACTGCAGCCGCCCCCGGTAGACGCCGGCACCGGCCGGGTCACCGGGCGCGCCGGAGGCGGGGGCGAGCAGGCAGGCAAGGGCGACGGCGTGCGAGATCTTCACGGGGACATCTCCAGGGCGAAGCGCGGACACTACCGGCGCGACGCGCCGACGATCAATCGCGAGCGGGCGCAGGAGACGACTTTCAAGACTTCCGCAGAGCAGTACCGTTATCTGCATCTGGCGACGCACGGTTTCACTAACGACGCGGCCCCTCTGATGTCCAGCCTGGTGCTGGTCGGTGTCGCCCCACCTGCGGGTGCGGGTCTCGGCAACACCATCAATGTCGACTCGCTCGACCGGGGCTGGTACACCGATTCGGGCAATCACGACCCGAACAACCCGAACTATTTCGTCGAGAGAAAAATTTATGGCCAGTACATTCTGAAGGAGCATCCGAACGCCAAGATCGGCATCCTCTATCAGTATGACGATCTGGGTAAGGACTACATCAACGGGCTGAAGGCCGGCCTCGGCGGCAAGGCGGCGAAGATGGTCGTGGCGGAAGCCTCCTACGAGGTCTCCGACCCCACCATCGATTCGCAGGTACTGAAGATCAAGGATGCCGGTGCTGACCTGTTCTACAGCGCGTCGACGCCGAAGCAGGCGGCGCAGGCAATCCGCAAAATCCACGAGCTCAACTGGAAGCCAGTGCACATCCTCGACATCAACG
>CALMNV010000237.1 GCA_937873285.1 uncultured Intrasporangium sp.
GAGAGGAGCGCGTCAAGCGACGTGCGCTGCAGCACCGTGAGGAGCAGCGCAGGCGACGCGACGGCGAAGGACAGCCGGGACAGCGCCACCTGCGCCGTCTGGTCCAGGACGCGCAGGTGCGCGAGGAGCCAGCCGACCGCGACGACCGCGGCGATCGTCGCGAATCCGTTGAGCACGCCGAGCACCCGCCGATCCTGCCATCCCGGCAGCGGCGACCGAGCGGCCGTCCAGTCGGTCAGCCCTCGCGGAGCACTGGCCTGAGCGCGTCGAGCACCGTCGCGTCCTCGATCGTCGCGGGCACCGCCGGCGCCTGGCCGTCGGCGATCTCGCGCATCGTCTTGCGCAGGATCTTGCCCGACCGGGTCTTCGGCAGGCCGGAGACGATGTCGACGTGCCGCAGCGCCGCCACCGCGCCCACCTCCGCCCGCACCCGGTGGACGAGCTCGCGCCGGATGCGCTCCCCCTCGGCGCCGGCGTCGACGTCCGACTTGAGCACGACGAGCGCGCGCGGCACCTGGCCCTTGAGCTCGTCCCGCACCCCGATGACGGCACACTCCGCGACTGCCTCGTGGCCGGCGAGGGCCGCCTCGATCGAGCCGGTGGACAGGCGGTGACCGGCGACGTTGAGCACGTCGTCGGTGCGGCCCATGACGAAGAGGTAGCCGTCCTCGTCGACGTAGCCTCCGTCGCCCGTGAGGTAGTAGCCCGGATAGGCCGACAGGTAGGAGCTGACGAAGCGCTCGTCGTCGCCCCACAGCGTCGGCAGGGTGCCCGGCGGCATCGGCAGGCGGATGCAGATGGCGCCCTCCTGTCCCGGCTCCACCTCGCGGCCCTCGCCGTCGAGCACCCGCACGTCGTAGCCCGGCACGGGCACCGACGGAGAGCCGGGCTTGATCGGCAGCTGCTCGATGCCCTTGAGGTTCGCTGCGATGGGCCAGCCGGTCTCGGTCTGCCACCAGTTGTCGATGACCGGCACCCCCAGCGTCGCCGACGCCCACTCGTAGGTGTCGGGGTCGAGCCGCTCCCCGGCGAGGAAGAGGGTCCTGAAGCCGCCGAGGTCGTATGCCGCGAGCCGGGTGGCCCGAGAGTCCTCCCTCTTGATCGCGCGAAAGGCCGTCGGCGCGGTGAAGAGGGCCTTGACCCCGTGCTCGGCGATGACCCTCCAGAACGCGCCGGCGTCCGGCGTGCCGACCGGCTTGCCCTCGTAGAGCACTGTCGTGGCGCCGGCGAGCAGCGGCGCGTAGACGATGTAGGAGTGGCCGACGACCCACCCGACGTCGCTGGCGGTGAAGATCGTCTCCCCCGGCCCGACGTCGAAGATCGCCGTCATCGACCAGCGCAGCGCCACGGCATACCCGCCGCTGTCGCGCACGATCCCCTTCGGCCTTCCGGTCGTGCCCGAGGTGTAGAGGATGTAGAGCGGGTCGGTGCCCCGCACCGGCACGGGCTCGGCGCCCGCCCTGGCTGCGTCACCCGTGACGAAGTCCTGCCAGTCGAGGTCCCGCTCCCCGAGCTCCGCCGGCCGCTGCTCGCGCTGGAGCACCACGCACGCGTCCGGGCGGTGCGAGGATCGGCGGATCGCCTCGTCGAGGAATGGCTTGTAGGGCACCACCCGGCTCGGCTCCACGCCGCACGAGGCGGTCAGGATCACCTTCGGTGCTGCGTCGTCGATGCGCGCGGCGAGCTCCTGCGGGGCGAAGCCACCGAAGACGACCGAGTGGACCGCGCCGATCCGGGCGCACGCGAGCATGGCGACGATCGCCTCGGGCACCATCGGCATGTAGATGACGACCCGGTCGCCCTTGTCGACCCCGAGGCCCCGCAGCCCGCCCGCGACGGCACGCACCTGCTCGAGCAGCTCGGCATAGGTGAGGGTCAGCCTCGCCCCGGTCACCGGGGAGTCGTAGCGGAGCGCGGGCTGCCCGCCGCGGCCCTGGGCGACATGCCGGTCGACGGCGTTGAAGCACACGTTGAGCTCCCCGTCGGGAAACCACCGGTAGAACGGAGGCCTCGAGTCGTCGAGGACGGTCGTCGGCGGGGTCACCCAGTCGATGTCCTTCGCGGCGGCCCCCCAGAACGCGCCGGGGTCCGCGAGGCTGGCCTGGTAGGTGCGAGCGTAGGGGCCGGGGCTCATTCCCACACTCTGCCGCGTCGAGCGGGGCGAGGCCAGTCGGCGCGTGCGATCCATCGGCTGGGCAGGCAGCGGCGCTCGGCTCACACCGTGGAGGCGGCGAGCTGGCCGCAGGCCCCGTCGACGTCCTGGCCGCGGGTGTCCCGCACGGTCGTCGGTATGCCGTGGGCCCGCAGCCGCTCGACGAAGTGCTGCTCCACCCCGGGCCGGGAGGCGGTCCACTTCGAGCCGGGCGTGGGGTTGAGGGGGATGGGGTTGACGTGGACCCAGCCGCGGCCGAGCCGGCGCAGCTTGTCGCCGAGCAGGTCCGCCCGCCAGCCCTGGTCGTTGACGTCCCGGATGAGGGCGTACTCGATCGACACCCGCCGGCCGGTGGACACGAAGTAGCGGTGGGCGGCGTCCAGTGCCTCGTCGACGGACCACCTGGTGTTGATCGGCACAAGCTCGTTGCGCAGCTCGTCGTCCGGAGCGTGCAGCGACAGGGCGAGGGTGACGGGCAGGCCCTCGGCGGCGAGCTTGTCGATGCCGGGCACGAGGCCGACGGTCGACATCGTGATCGCTCTGCACGACATGCCGAGCCCGTCCGGGGTGGGGTCGGTGAGGCGCCGGATCGCGCCGATCGACTGCTTGTAGTTGGCCAGCGCCTCGCCCATCCCCATGAAGACGACGTTGCTGACTCGCAGCGGGGCGTCCTCGTCGGCCCCGTCGCCCCCGGCGAGCTCGCCGGCGCGCAGCGCCCGGGCCGCCCAGACCACCTGCTCGACGATCTCCGCAGCGGACAGGTTGCGGGTCAGCCCAGCCTGCCCGGTGGCGCAGAAGGGGCAGTTCATGCCGCACCCGGCCTGGCTCGAGATGCAGATCGTCACCCGGCCGGGATAACGCATGAGGACCGACTCGACGATGGTGCCGTCGTGCAGCCGCCACGCGTACTTCAACGTCTGGCCGTCGTCGGCGGCCCGCCGCACGACCGGCGTCAGGAGGGTCGGCAGCAGGTCCGCGACCAGGCCGCCACGGGCCGCCTTGGGCAGGTCGGTCATCCGCTCCGGGTCGATGGTGAGCCGCTCGAAGTAGTGCGTCGACAGCTGCCGGGCGCGGAAGCCCCGGTGTCCCAGGCTCTCGACGGCCTGGGTGCGCTCGGTCGGCGTGAGGTCGGCCAGGTGCCGTGGCGGCTTGCCCTGCCGCGGGGCGCGGAAGGTGAGCCGACCCGGCACCGGCGGCACGCTCCTCGGCTCGGGTGGCAGGACGGAGGTCTCGGAGCTGCTCATCGGCACCATTGTCGCAGGCCGGGCCGCCGTGACGAGGCGCGCGGCGCGGCAGGAGGTGGCGGGCGGGCTAGGGAGCGAGCAGGGTGAGCACCGCCCACACGATCGGGGCGACGACGATGAGCGAGTCGAGCCGGTCCATCAGGCCGCCGTGGCCGGGCAGGAGGGTGGACATGTCCTTGATGCCGAGGTCGCGCTTGAGCAGCGACTCCATGAGGTCGCCGACGGTGGCCGCGATGGCCACCGCCACCCCGAGCAGCGCGCCGATCCACCATGACTCGCCGAGGATGAGGCTCACGGTGGCGGCGCCCCCGACGACGCAGAGGAGCACGGACCCGCCGAAGCCCTCCCAGGACTTCTTGGGGCTGATCGACGGCGCCATGGGGTGGCGCCCGAGCAGCACCCCGGCGGCATACCCACCGACGTCGCTGCACACCGTGATGAGGATGAAGACGAAGACCCGGCCGACGCCGTTCTCCTGCGCGAGCAGCAGGGCGGCGAAGCCGGCGAGGAAGGCCGGATAGGTGAGGATGAAGACGCCGCCGAGGACGTCGCGTGCGGCGCCTTCGCGCGGTCCCGCGGCCCGCCAGAGCACCGTGGCGACGCAGGCGAGCGACCACGCGGCGACCAACGCGGCGGGTCCGCGGGCGTATGCCGCCCACAGCATCCCCACGGAGCCGAGCACAGCGGGCAGCAGAGCGGCCCGCGCCCCCACCGGACGCAGCGCGGCTCGCATCTCCCAGACGCCGACGGCCATGGTCGCCATGAGGAGCACGAGGAAGGCCTCGGGACGCAGCGCCAGCGTGCCGATGATCAGGCCCCCGAGGACGAGCCCGACCGTGACCGCCGCCTTGAGATCGCGGCCGGCCCGCGGCGTCTTCTTGGCGAGCACCTGCTCCGGCGGCAGGGCAGCGGTCTCATCGAGCGTCGGCTCGTAGGGCACCGGCGCGGTCAGCTTCGGCAGCACCCCGTGGTGCTCACCATCACGGTCTACGTGGTGTCCGCCGCGATGTTTGCCGGGACCGTCCGCGTCATGGTCAGGGCGGTGCTCGGCCGGGCTCTGCCCGGGCTCGGTCCGAGCCGGGCCGGTGGCACCGTCTGCTGGCTCCTCCGGGGACATGGCGATGCGAGCGCCGAGGTCACACCTCGAGCAGCTCGGCCTCCTTGGACTTGGCGAGCGCGTCGAAGAGGGCGACGTGCTTCTTGGTCAGCG
>CALMNV010000238.1 GCA_937873285.1 uncultured Intrasporangium sp.
GGCCTTGAGGAACGCCTCGGTGCCGGACGTGGGGCGGGTGTAGAGCCAGGACAGCAGGCCGAGGGCGAACATGTTCTTCGCCCGCTCCTTCTCCTTGCGGCTCAGGCCGGAGAACGCGGCCAGGGCCTGGACGGTGATGGAGGTGAGGGCGACGGGGTGGACGTGCCACGAGCTCAGCGACCCGTCCTCGAGCGGGCTCGCGGCATACCCGACCTTGGCCAGGTTGCGCTTGGTGAACTCGTCGGTGTCGACGATGACCGTCGCGCCGCGGGGGAGGTCGCGCAGGTTGGCTTTCAGAGCGGCCGGGTTCATCGCGACGAGGACGTCCGGGGCGTCTCCGGGGGTGAGCACGGCGTGGTCGGCGAAGTGCAGCTGGAAGCTCGACACGCCGGGCAGGGTCCCCTGCGGGGCGCGGATCTCGGCCGGGAAGTTCGGCAGGGTGGACAGGTCGTTGCCGAGGAGGGCCGTCGAGGTGGTGAAGCGGTCACCGGTCAGCTGCATCCCGTCCCCGGAGTCCCCGGCGAATCGGATGACGACCCGGTCGAGCCGCTGGACGGTCTTGGTGTTCATCGGTGAGGGTGCCTCGAGCTTCCGTGTTGACAGCGCCACCGGCTCGTGGCCGTGGCCTTTTTCCATGGTAGGTCGTGCCGTGCCGCCGTCAGGTCAACCGACACATCCCGGACGGCATTCCGCGGGGGCGCTCAGGCGACACTGGCTAGGCTGCCGTCATGGCCGGATACGTCACCGTCGCCGCGGTCCTCGCGGCAGGCGTGCTGCTCGTGACGGCCGCCATGGTGGCCCGCCGGCTGCTCGCGCCGAGAGCGCCCGTGCCGGCCAAGCTGACGACCTACGAGTCCGGTGTCGACCCGGTGGGGGAGGGCTGGGCGCAGACCAAGGTGCGCTACTTCGTCTACTCCTTCCTCTACGTCGTGTTCGCGGTGGATGCCGTCTACCTCTTCCCCTGGGCGACGGTGCTGCGCGACGCGCGGCTCGGCGGGGCGAGCCTCGTGGAGATGGGCATCTTCGTGGCCTTGGTCGTGCTGGGCCTGGGCCACGCCGCTCGCCGCGGCCTGCTGAGGTGGATGTGATGGCGAGCGGGAAGCCGGTCGACCTGCCCCTGCCGACGCTGCGGCCGGCGGACCCGGGCGCGATCAGGATGGGGGCGCTCGGCGAGCGCGCGCCCCGCCCGGTCAAGATCGTGCTCAACTGGGGCCGGCGCTACTCGCTGTGGGTCTTCAACTTCGGCCTGGCCTGCTGCGCGATCGAGTTCATCGCCGCCTCGATGGGGCGGCACGACTTCATCCGGCTGGGCGTCATCCCCTTCGCGCCGGGCCCGCGCCAGGCCGACCTCATGGTCGTCTCCGGCACGGTGACCGACAAGATGGCGCCGGCCATCCGGCGCCTCTACGACCAGATGCCCGAGCCGAAGTACGTCATCTCCTTCGGCGCCTGCTCCAACTCGGGGGGCCCCTACTGGGACTCCTACAGCGTCACCAAGGGCGTCGACCAGATCGTGCCGGTCGACGTCTACGTGCCCGGCTGCCCACCTCGGCCGGAGGCGCTGCTGCACGGCATCCTCCGGCTCCAGGAGAGGATCGCGGCCGAGGAGCTGGGCACCGAGCGGCTCCGCAGGCGGTATGCCGGCTCGCGCACCGGCACGGCGGGTGAGCTCACCCGCCCGCTCGTGCCGCGCCCCACGGGCCGCAGCGGCGCCACCCGGGCGACCCGGGCGACCCGGGCTACCCGGTCTACCGGAGTCGACGGGCGCGACCAGTGAGGACCACCGACGTGCGCGACGTGCCGCTCGCCGACTGGGTGGCGACGGTCAGCAGGCTGCGCGAGGAGGGGTTCGCCTACTTCGACTGGTGCACCGCCGTCGACCAGACCGACGCCGCGGACGGTGCGGGGTTCGACCTCGTCTGCCACCTGCTCGCGGTGGGCACGCCGCGGCAGCTGCGCTCGGCCCTGCTGCGCACCCGACTGCCGGAAGGGGCGGCGGCGCCCTCGCTCACCGGCCTCTTCCCCGGCGCTGCCTGGCACGAGCGCGAGACGCACGAGATGTTCGGCATCGACTTCGCCGGCTTCGACGACGGCACCGGGCTCGGGCTGCGCCCGCTGCTGCTCCCCGACGGTTTCGAGGGGACGCCGTTGCGCAAGTCCTTCGTCCTCGCCGCCCGGGCTGCGAAGACCTGGCCCGGCGGCAAGGAGCCGGGGGAGGGCCACGCCGAGAGCCGCCGCGCCGGAGCGTCCCGCCGCCGGGTGCAGGCGCCCGGCGTGCCCGGTCCGGAGTGGGGGCCGCGATGAGCCTCACGACGGCCGTCGTCAGGGCCGGCGCGCTGCGCGTCGTGGTGCGCGTCGCGGTGCGCGTCGTGGTGAGCGTCCGGTGAGCACGGGGTCGGTGCTCGAGGTCGTGCTGCGGGCCGCCGCCGTGCTGGCCGCCTTCCTTGTCCTTCCGCTCCTCGTGGGGCAGACCGAGCACAAGGTCATGGCGCACATGCAGGGCCGGCTGGGGCCGATGTATGCCGGGGGCTTCCACGGGTGGGCCCAGCTCGTCGCCGACGGGGTGAAGTTCGTCCAGAAGGAGGACGTCACGCCGGCCCGGGCGGACCGGTGGGTCTTCCGGCTCGCGCCTGCGGTGGCGCTCCTGCCCTACCTCGTCGCCCTCGCCGTGATCCCGCTGTCCCCGTCGGTCGTCGGGGCGCAGGTGGACGCCAGCGTGCTGCTGGTCCTCGCCGTCATGGGGGTCGGCATCGTCGGCACGCTCATGGCCGGCTGGGCCTCGGCCAACAAGTACTCCCTGCTGGGCGGCATGCGCGCCGCGGCCCAGCTCGTCTCCTACGAGCTGCCGATGGTGCTGGCCGTCGCCTCTGTGGCGCTCGCCGCCGGCACACTGTCGCTGACCGGCATCGCCGCGGCATGGAGGCCGTGGTGGCTGCTGTGGCAGCTGCCCGGGGCGCTCGTGTTCCTCGTCAGCGCCCTCGCCGAGCTGCAGCGGCCGCCCTTCGACATGCCCGTGGCCGACTCCGAGATCGTCTTCGGGGTCTTCACCGAGTACACCGGGCTGCGGTTCGCCTTCTTCCTGCTCGCCGAGTACGCCGGGATCGTCGTGCTGTCCCTGCTGTTCGCCGTCCTCTTCCTCGGCGGCTGGGCCGGCCCTCTCCCGGACGTGCTGGGGTGGCTGTGGACGCTGCTCAAGGGCTTCGCCGTCGCCGTCGTGGTCATCTGGTTGCGGGTCTCATGGCCCCGGCTGCGGGAGGACCAGCTGCAGCGTCTGGCGTGGGTGTGGCTGGTGCCCATCGCGCTGGTCCAGCTCGCCGTCACCTCCGTCGTCGTGGTGGCGACCCGGTGACCGGGCGGGCGCCGGAGAGCCGGCGCGGCGGCATACTGCCGGGTCTGGCCAAGGGGCTGGCGACCACGGCCCGCTCGCTGACCCGGCACGCGCACACTGCCGAGTATCCCGACGTGCAGCCCGCGCTGCCGCCGCGCAGCCGTGGCGTCATCGCGCTGACGGAGGAGAACTGCACGTCGTGCATGCTGTGCGCCCGGGAGTGCCCCGACTGGTGCATCTACATCGACTCCCACAAAGAGGAGCTGCCCGCCACGACGCCCGGTGGGCGGGCCCGGCAGCGCAACGTGCTCGACCGCTTCGCGATCGACTTCTCGCTGTGCATGTACTGCGGCATCTGCGTGGAGGTGTGCCCCTTCGACGCGCTGCACTGGAGCCCGCAGTTCGAGTATGCCGAGCTCGACATCCGCGACCTGCTGCACGAGAAGGACCGGCTGCGCGCGTGGATGGAGACGGTGCCGCCGCCCCCGCCGCTCGACCCCCGCTCCGCCGCGCCGGCCGAGGTGGTCGCGGCCGCCAAGCCGCCGGTCGCCCGCCGGCCTCCACCGGTGAGTGCTCCGGTGACTGCTCCGGTGACTGCTCCGGTGACTTCCCCAATGCCTCCTGCTGACGACGCGGGCGGAGACGAGGCATGACGACCCGCGACCTCGTCTTCGCCGCCGTCGGGCTGCTCACCGCCGCCGCCGGCCTGCTCGCCGTCACGACGCGGCACGTCGTGCACGCGGCCCTGTGGCTGCTCGTCAGCCTCGGCTCGCTCGCGGGGTGCTACCTCGTCCTCGGGCAGGAGCTCGTCGGGCTGGTCCAGCTGCTCGTGTATGTCGGCGCCATCGTCGTGCTCGTCCTCTTCGCCCTCATGCTCACCCGGGCCCCGATCGGACCCGAGGCGCAGATCAGCACCCCCGGGTGGCAGCGGGTCGTCGGCGCCGTGCTGGGCGCCGCCACGACGGCGCTCGTGGCGACCCTCGTCCTGCCGGCGCTCGGCCCGGGTGTCGTCGACCTCGACCGGGCGCCGACGAGCACGCCGCAGGTGGCCGCAGCGATCTTCGGCACGTGGGTGTGGCCCTTCGAGCTGCTGTCGGTGCTGCTGCTCGTCGCCCTCGTCGGCGCGTTCGCGGTGTCCCGGCTCGTCGTGGCGGACGGCGGGCGGCGCCGGTGATCCACCTCTACCTCCCGGCCGGTCTCGCCGCCCTGCTCGTGGGGCTGGGCGTCTACGGCATGCTGGCCCGGCGCAACGCGGTCCTCGTCCTCGTCGGGGTCGAGCTCGTCCTCGCCGGAGCGAGCCTGCTGCTGGTGACGGCCGGCTCTCGTCCCGGCTCGCCGTATGCCGCGGGGCCGGTGCTGACGGTCTTCGTCATCACCATCGCGGCGGCCGAGGTCGTCGTCGCGCTCGCCGTGGTGCTGCTGCTCTTCCGGCGCACGGGCTCCATCGACCTCACCCAGCCCCCCGACGCCACCCCCGACGCCGGTTCGAGGTATTCCGACGCTCCGGAGGGCGCCGGAATACCTCGAACCGTGGGGCAGGATCGACCGGTGGCGCCGTGAGGGCCGTCGTGCCGCTGCTCGTCGCGGTCCCCGCGCTGTCGGCGCTCGCCGGGCTGCTCGTCCGGCTGGTCGGACGCGGCTCGACGCGGACCGCACGCGTCGTCGCGGTGGGCGGGGCAGCCGTCACCGTCGTCCTCGCCGCGCTGCAGTGGCTCGCGCCGGTCGGGACCGCCGACCTGCCGACCCTCGGCGCGCTGCCGCTGGGTGACCTCGACGTGCCGCTGCACCTGCTCTCCGACGAGACGTCGGGCCTGATCGCGCTGGTGGTCGCGCTCGTCGTGCTCGCCGTCCAGCTCTTCACCACGTGGTATCTGACGACCGACCCGCGCTATCCGCAGTTCGCCGCGACGGTGTCGCTCTTCGCCGCCGGGATGCTGCTCGTCGTCCAGTCGGCCGACCTCGTGCTAACCCTCGTCGGCTGGGAGGTCATGGGATGGTGCTCGTGGCTGCTCATCGGCCACGACAGCGAGCGCGCGGCGGCCCGGCGGGCGGCATACAAGGCCTTCCTCGTCACCCGGGTCGCCGACATCGGCATGGTCGTGGGCCTCGTCGCGCTGGCCGTCCGGGCCCGCAGCACCGACCTGCAGGCCGTGCTCACCGCCCCCGGCGCCGACGCCAGCCTGACCGCCGGTCTCGTGCTCGTCGTGATCGGTGTGGCGGGCAAGTCGGGGCTGGTGCCCTTCCACGACTGGCTGCCGGACGCGATGGAGGGCCCCACCCCGGCGTCCGCCCTCATCCACGCCGCGACCATGGTGGCCGCCGGCAGCTACGTCGTGGCCCGGCTGTTTCCGCTGTATGCCGTGAGCGACGGCGCGCGCACCGTCCTGGCCGTGCTCGCCGCGGCAACGATGGTGTGGGCGTCGCTGCTCGCGTTCGCCCAGAGCGACCTCAAGCGGATGCTCGCCTACTCCACGCTGGGCCAGGTGGCGATCCTGCTCGGGGCGCTGGCCGCTGCCCCCGTGCGGGTCGGGGTCGCCCCCGCCCTCGGCCACCTCGTGGCACACGCCTTCTTCAAGTCGCTGCTCTTCCTCGCGGTCGGCTGGCTCGCGGTGCTGACCGGGGCGACGACGCTCGCCGGGATGCGCGGCCGGCTGCGGGGGACCGGCGCGCTGGCGTGGTCGGTCGCGATCGGGCTGGCCGCGCTCGCCGGGGTGCCACCGCTGGTCGGCTTCTTCACCAAGGACACGGTCGTCGACGCGGCGCTGGAGGGGCTGCACGCCGGCGGTGGCCTGCGGGCCGGGGTCGTCGTGGTCGCCCTCTACGCCACGGTCGCGCTCAC
>CALMNV010000239.1 GCA_937873285.1 uncultured Intrasporangium sp.
CGTCGGCTGCTGCGCTACCTGCCGGCCACGCTCTACGACGTCGGCACCGCCGTCGTCGTCGGGCTCACCTTCGCGCCGCAGCTGCTCGCCGACGCGCGCGCGGTCCGCGCCGCTCGCACGCTGCGCGGCCACGACGGGCGGGGCATCCGCGAGACCGCCCGGCTCGCCGTCCCCGTCCTGGAGAGCGCCTTCGAGCGCTCCCTCGGGCTCGCCGCATCGATGGAGTCCCGCGGCTACGGCCGGAACGTGCGCTCCACCGAGGAAAGCCGCCGGCTCGCCTCCGGCCTGGCGCTGCTCGGCCTGCTGGGCGTCGTCACCGGGCTCTACGGTCTGCTCGACGCCTCCGTCGGCGGTGTGCTTGGCCTGCCCGTCCTCCTTGCCGGAGCGGTCCTCGCCGCCACCAGCCTCGTCGTGGGCGCCGCCCGGGAGGAACGCTCCGGCCACCGGCGCGACGCTTGGCGCTGGACCGAGACGCTCACCGTGCTCGCCGGTGCCGCCGCAGCGGCCACGCTCGTCGTCGGTGGCTCCGCAGGGTGGCCGGGTGTTGTGCCGGAGGTGCGGGCGGCGCCGCCCGACGTGCCCTTGGCCGCCGTGCTGGCCGTGCTCGTCGCGGCGACGCCGGCCGCCTTCACCCCTCGCCCCCGAGCCGAGGACGCCTCGTGATCGCCTTCTCGTCAGTCTCCGTGCACTACACCGGTGCACCACGACCAAGCCTGGTCGACGTCGACCTGGCCATCCCCGAGGGTGAGCTGGTGCTGCTCGTCGGCCCCACCGGCAGCGGCAAGTCGACGTTGCTGCGCTGCATCAACGGCCTCGTGCCGCACTTCACGGGCGGCACCCTGCGCGGGTCGGTGACGGTTGACGGGCTCGACACGGCGACCCACCGGCCCCGCGACCTCGCCACCGTCGTCGGCCTCGTGGAGCAGAACCCGTCCGCGACCTTCGTCACCGACGTCGTCGAGGACGAGGTCGCCTACGGCATGGAGACGCTGGGGCTCGACCCGGCAGCGATCCGGCGCCGGGTCGAAGAGACGCTCGACCTCTTCGGCCTGACCGGGCTGCGCAACCGGCCGCTCGGACAGCTCTCCGGCGGCCAGCAACAGCGGGTCGCCATCGCCGCCGTGCTCGCTGCCGGGCCGCGGGTGCTCGTCCTCGACGAGCCGACGTCCGCCCTGGATCCCGTCGCCGCGGAGGAGGTGCTGGCCTCGCTCCACCGGATCGTGCACGACCTCGGCGTGACGGTCGTCGTCGCGGAGCACCGGCTCGAGCGGGTCGTCCACCACGCCGACCGGGTCGTCCTGCTCGCCGACGGGCGCGCGTCGGGGCTGCTCGAGCCGTCCGCGGCGATGGCGGTGTCGGCGATCCACCCCCCGGTCGTCGCTCTGGCGCGCCTCGCGCGGTGGACACCGACCCCGCTGTCGGTCCGCGACGCGCGCCGGCGCGCCGGGGGGCTGCGAGACGCGCTCGAACTCCGGTCCCCTGGCGCTGCCCGCCCGGCCCGGCCCGGGCAGGCGGTGCGGACGAGGCGGGCGACGGTCTTGCGGGCGGGACGCAGGGTGCTCGACCCCCTCACGCTCGGTGTGCCGGAGGGGTCGGTCACCGCCCTCATGGGCCGCAACGGCGCCGGCAAGTCCACCTTGCTCGCCGCTCTCGCGGGGCAGCTGCCGCTGAGGTCCGGCTCCGTCGCGCTGGGGCAGGCGGGCGTCGACCCCGCCCGCCTCCCCCCGCGCGACCGGGTGCGGGTCGTCGGGCTCGTGCCTCAGCAGCCGGAGCTGCTGCTCTATGCCGACTCGGTGGCGGCCGAATGCGCCGCCGCCGACCGCGACTTCAGCGCGACGCCGGGCACGGCCGCCAGCCTGCTCACCGAGGTGGCCGGGCGTGTCGAGCCCGACACGCACCCGCGGGACCTGTCCGAGGGACAGCGCCTCGCGCTCGCGCTCGCAGTCATCCTCTGCGGGCGGCCGCGAGTGCTGCTGCTCGACGAGCCCACCCGTGGGCTCGACTACGGCGCGAAGCACCGGCTCGCCGGCGTCCTGCAGCGCCTGGCGGCCGACGGCATCGCCGTCGTCCTAGCGACGCACGACGTGGAAATGGTCGCGGAGGTCGCCGACCGCGTCGTGATCCTCGCCGACGGGCAGGTCGTCGCCGACGGGCCGGTCCGGGAGGTGCTCGCGTCCTCTCCCGCCTTCGCGCCGCAGGTGACCAAGGTCCTGGCGCCGCAGGCCTGGCTCACGGTCGCCGAGGTGGCCAGCGCCCTGGAGCAGACCGCGTGACCGCGCCGTCGGCTGGGGCGCGCCGTCCCCGCGTGATCCCGGTGGCCTGGCCGGCCACCGTCGCGCTCGTCGGCGTCGCCCTCGTCGGCTTCCTCGCGTTCACGTGGCCCTTCTTCGTGTCGGCGCGCTTCGCCATCGAGCACGGCAACGACGCGCCCTGGCTCTTCGCCGCACTCCTCGGGCTGCTGGCCCTCGTCCTGCTCGCGGAGGTGACGTCCGGGCGCCTGGACCCCAAGACGATCGCGGTGCTCGGCGTGGCGGCCGCCGCCGGCGGGGCGGTGCGCGTGCTCAGCGCCGGCACCGCTGGGCTGGAGCCGCTCTTCTTCGTCGTCATCGTGGCCGGCCGCGTGCTCGGCCCCGGCGTCGGCTTCGTGTCCGGGTCGCTCGCACTGCTCACGGGCGCGCTGCTGACCGGCGGTGTCGGCCCCTGGCTGCCCTTCCAGATGCTGTGCGCAGGAGGCGTCGGGCTCGCAGCCGCCCTCGTCCCCGCACCCGCGGGTGGCCGCGCCGAGCGGTGGTCGCTCGCGGCATACGCCCTCGTCACGGGGCTGGTCTACGGGCTGGTCATGAACCTGTGGTTCTGGCCGTTCCTCGGCACCGGAGCTCCCGAGGGGATGGCCTTCGTGCCCGGCGCGCCGCTGCGCGACAACCTTCGCCACTACGCCGTCTTCTATCTCGCCACCTCACTCGGCTGGGACCTGCCCCGCGGGGTGCTCAACGCGGCGCTGGTGCTGCTCGCCGGCCCGGCCCTGCTCCGGGTGTTCCGCCGCGCGGTGCGCCGCGCCGCCTTCGACGCGCCGGTGGCGTTCGAACCGGTCGCGGGGGGCGGGCCTGCGGAGCGTTCGACCTAGCGCCCGACCCGGCGGCGGGCCGGCAGCCCGTATGCCGCTCGGCCGGCAGCCGCACGGCCGGGCTCGGACGGCGACGCCGGGGCGGGGTCAGCGGGCGCGCACGTCCACGAACGGCGGCTTGACGACCGTGGCCATCACCGGCCGGCCCCGCACGTCGATCTGCACCGTCTCGCCGTCGGCCACTTCGGGGAGCAGCAGCGCCAGCGCGACGCCCTGGCGCAACGTCGGCGAGAAGGTGCCCGAGGTGACCTCACCCACCGCGTCGCCGTCCCTGGTGACGGCGCAGTGCGCTCGCGGAATGCCGCGGCCGGTCACGAGCAGCCCTCGCGCGAGCCGGGCCGGGGCGACCTTCTGCTCCAGCAGCGCCTCCCGACCCCAGAACTCGTCCTTCTTCCAGCCCACCGCCCAGCCGAGGCGAGCCTGCACCGGGGAGATGTCGAGCGAGAGGTCCTGGCCATGCAGGGGGTAGCCCATCTCGGTGCGCAGCGTGTCACG
>CALMNV010000240.1 GCA_937873285.1 uncultured Intrasporangium sp.
CGGGGCCGGCCCGACCCCGGCCGGGTGGACTACAACAAGCTGATGCCGGTGACCTACCTGGTGATCGCGGTGTTCGGCGGCCTGACCCTGCTCACGCTGACCGCCGACATCGTCAACCCGATCACCCTGCAGTAGAGGGGATACTGGACGCGTGACCGTCAACCTCGGCATGCCTGCCACCCCGCCGCGACCGCTGGCGGAACGCCGCAAGAGCCGCCAGATCGACGTGGGTGGCGTGCTGGTCGGCGGCGACGCGCCGGTCTCGGTGCAGTCGATGACCACGACCCCGACACTGACCGGGCCTGCCAGGGCCCCGCGGCCCACCTCGTCCATCCCCGCGAGCAGGCGGTGACCCCGGCGCTGCAGCTCCCGCTCGACGCGCAGCGATGGCTTCCGGGCTGAGGTGGACACGTCGGCGTCTAGGCCGCGGGGGCTCGGCTCACGCTCGCCGACGGCTTTGGACGGGCGGGGGCGGGAGTCGGCTTGGAGGCGGGCTTCGGGGCGGTCACCGCCGGGGCGGGCACTGCCCCGAAGGTCCGCTCGGGCACGCCGAGCCAGGTCACCCGGTCGATCGGCCACACGATGAACAGGGCTCGCCCGACGATCTTGTCCATCGGCACCGACCCGTTCGCGCCGGTCCCACCGGCGTCGTGAAAGCGTGAGTCCGAGGAGTCGGAGCGGTGGTCACCCATCACCCACACCCGGTTGGGTGGCACGACGATGTTGAACGGCTTGCCCTCGCTCGGCTTGTCGCCGGGCTTGATGTAGGGCTCCGTGACCGGCACGCCGTTGACCCGGATGGCGCCGCTGCGCCCATCGGCCTGGACGCGGTCACCCGGCAGCCCGATCACACGCTTGATGAGGTGGTTCTCCGAGTCCTCGGGCAGCAGCCCGACGAAGACCAGCGCGTCGTGGAAGGGGCCCCCCACGGTCGAGCGGGTTCGCGTGCCCATCCCCGCGAGCCACGGCGGGTTGCCCGGATCCTCGAAGACGACGACGTCTCCGCGGCGCAGGGGGATCGGGCCGGGGGTCAGCTTGCTGACGATGACCCGGTCGTCGCGCACGAGGGTGTCCTCCATCGAGCCGGACGGGATGTAGAAGGCCTGGAACAGCCACGTCTTGACGACGAAGGACAGCGCCATCGCCAGCACGACGATGATGACGAGCTCCTTGACCCCCGCGAGGAGTGCCCCGACGATGCCGCGGTCGCGCTCCCCGCCCTCGTCCTCCCCGTCGTCCTGTGCCTCGTCGAGGCGGCGCGCCTCCGGTCCCGGGCCGGCATACGGCCGGGGCGAGGAGGGGTCTGGCTCAGGGCTGCCGGAGACCTCGTCCTCTGGGTGGCGTCGTGGCTGCTGCGTCGACATCACTGACCGTTCCGTGGACTCGCGGGACTGGGCTGGGGAGCGGGTGCGAGCCTGCCAGCCCGACCGAGCGGCCAGTATCGCACCCAAACCTGACCGATGATGTCGGCCCCGGGGACCATCCCACCTCCGGGGTCGCCCAGATGTGCCCGCGAGTCGGCGGAGGCGGACCGGTGGTCGCCCAGCACCCAGAAGGAGCCTGCCGGGACGGTGACGTCGAAGGGATGCGCGCTCGGCACGTCTCCCGGGTAGAGGTAGGGCTCGTCGAGCGGCTGGTCGTTGACGACGACCCGCCCGGCCCGGTCACAGCAGCGGACCCGGTCGCCGGGCAGCCCGATGACCCGCTTGACGTAGTCGGTCTCCGGCCCGTGGCCCACCAGCGCTCCGAGCGCCTGCGCCATCTCGGCGAGCGGCCCTGCACCGGGCCTGCCGAGTGCGAAGGCGCGCGCCGCGTCGAACACGACGACATCACCGCGCCGCAGCTCCTCGGGGCTGACAGTGCGGTCGACGAGGATGCGGTCCCCGACCTCCAGCGTGGGCTGCATCGAGCCGCTCGGAATGGAGAACGGCGCCACGAGCAGCGCCCGGACCGCGGCCACGGCGACCAGCAGCCCCGCCAGGACGACGACCCAGACCAGCCCGCGCCCCCGGCCGGTCGGAGCGGCCGCTCCGGCACCGGCCGGCCCGTGCAGAGCAGGAGGGCGAGCCGAGGCGCGAGCGCCGCGCCGCCCGAGGGTCACCGCCTGCTCCTCACGCTGGGCCCCGACTCGGGCCGGACGAGGCTGTCGAGCCGGCCAGCGCCTTCCAGCCGGCCCGGGCGTCGACCTGCCGCTGCAGACCGGCGGGCGTCAGCTGGCCGCGCCGCCCTTGGCCGGGACCGTCTCGCGCTTCTCGCGGATCTTGGCCGCCTTGCCGCGCAGCCCGCGCAGGTAGTACAGCTTGGCCCGGCGCACGTCGCCGCGCGTCACCAGCTCGATCCGGTCGGTGACGGGCGTGTGCAGCGGGAAGGTGCGCTCGACGCCCACCCCGAAGGAGATCTTGCGCACGGTGAAGGTCTCGCCCACACCACCGCCGTGGCGCCGGATCACGACGCCCTGGAAGACCTGGACGCGCGAGCGGGTGCCCTCGATGACCTTGACGTGGACCTTGACGGTGTCTCCGGCACGGAACTGCGGCACGTCTGTGCGCAAGGAGGCGGCGTTGAGCTCGTCGAGCTGGTGCATGGCTTGCTTCGCTTCCCCCGGTGCCACAGGCCACCGGTGCTGATGATGAGGTGCTGATGATGCGAGTCGGTGCGTCTGCCGGACCGCGTCGGCCGAGCCCGTGCGGGCACCGGCCGACTCCCCCTGTGGCAGGGGTCCGTGGAGATCGGACGCAAGCGGCCAGTGTGCCAGAGGCGGACGGCATACCGGAAATCAGACGTCACGGCGGTGCTTGACCAGCTCGACGGTGCCCGAGATCGCCGGCTCGCCCGGCGTGGGCCGGTAGCCGGCCCGCCGGTAGCGGCGCAGGTTGGACCCGCTCTTGGCGCCGGTGAGCAGCC
Source organism: uncultured Intrasporangium sp. (assembly GCA_937873285.1). Lineage (GTDB taxonomy): Bacteria > Actinomycetota > Actinomycetes > Actinomycetales > Dermatophilaceae > CALMNV01. The sequence continues at coordinate 2,905 of CALMNV010000240.1, forward strand.
GATACTCCCGTATGCCGTCCGGCGCGGTGCGCTCCGCGTGCTCCAGCAGGAGCCGGCCGAGTCCCTGGCCCTGCAGGTCCGGCGCGACCATGAGACGACCGATGTGCAGCTCGTCGCCGCGCAGCTCGGTGCGGACCGACCCGATCAGCCGCCCGGCGCGGCGCGCCACCCACGTCTGCGTCGTGTCCAGGCTCGCGCGCACGGCCTCGAGGTCCTCGGTGAGGGCCGGGATGTCGAGCCGGTTGTTCGACTGCGCCTCCTGGACCCAGCACGCACGGGTGAGCGTGAACAGCTCGGGCACGTCCGCGGGAAGCGCCAGCCGCAGCTGCAGCCCCGCGTCGGCCTGCGCGGCGTGCAGCAGGTCGGGGCGCCGGGCCGCCGTGCGGGTCAGGCGCTGCGCGTGCCGCCACCGGGCGATGGCCTGGTGGTCACCCGAGAGCAGCACCCCCGGCACCTCGCGCCCCTGCCACAGGGAGGGCCTGGTGTAGACGGGATACTCCAGCAGACCGTCCTCGTGGGACTCCTCGAGGAGCGACCCGGTGTTGCCGAGCACTCCCGGGACCAGCCGGGTGACGGCCTCGACGATGGCGAGCACCGCAGCCTCACCCCCACCCAGCACGTAGTCGCCCAGGCTGACGACCGTCACCTCGAGCCCCAGGTCCTCGCGGGCATGCTCGTAGACCCGCTCGTCGATCCCTTCGTAGCGTCCGCACGCGAAGGTCAGCCAGGGCTCCCGCGCCAGTCGGCGGGCCATCGCCTGGTCGAAGCGGACCCCGCCGGGCCCTGGCACGAGCAGGTGTGGGCGCAGCCCGGGCGGTCCCTGCCCCGCCACCGCCCGGAGCGCGTCGGACCACGGCTGCGGTGTCATCACCATGCCCGCGCCCCCGCCGTAGGGCGCGTCATCGACGGTCCGGTGCCGGTCGGTGGTGAAGTCGCGCAGGTCGTGCACCCGCACGTCGAGCAGCCCGGCCTCACGCGCCTTGCCGATGAGCGAGAGCTCCAGGGGGGCGAGGTAGTCGGGAAAGATCGAGACGACGTCGATCCTCATCGGCGCGCCCTCGAGGGGCTGCGCTGCTGACACGCCGTCACCGGGCGCTCTTCCGATAGAGGTCGAACAGCCCGGCAGGCGGGTCGACCACGACGTGGTCGGCCGCCACCGTCGGCACGATCTGCGCGACGAAGGGCACGTATGCCGTCGTCCCGTCGGTGAGCTCGACGACGAGCCGGTCCTGCGCGGTCCCGAGCTCCAGAGCGGCGACCCGGCCCAGGACCTGCCCCGCGGGGTCGCGGACCTCGAGGCCGACGAGCTCGTCCTCGTAGTAGCCCTCGTCGTCCTCCGGACGGTGCAGAGCCGTGGCCAGCGCGGCGGCTGACTCGTCGAGGACGAGTCGCGTGCCGCGCAGGCCCTCGGCGCCGGTGCGGTCGGGGATCTCCTCGAAGGCCAGCAGCCAGACGCCGTTGTGGACGCGGGTGGAGCGGATCGTCAGCTCGCGGGGCACACCCGAGCCGGGCGCCGCCTCCGTCGCCAGCGCAGCACCAGCGGTGAACCGGGCCTGCGGGTCGTCGGTGTGCAGCTGCACCGTCACCTCACCGCGCAGTCCGTGGGGCTTGCCGATGCGGGCGAGGACGACGCTCATGCGGCGCATCCTCTCAGGCAGCGCGGCATACGAGGTCAGCGCACCGGGTCAGCGCACCGGGTCAGCGCACTCGGTCGGTGTCGACGATGTCGACGCGCACGTTGCCGTTGCCGGCGAGCGCGTTGACGACGGTGCGCAGGGCGCTCGCCGTCCGCCCGGAGCGGCCGATGACCCGCCCGAGGTCGTCGGGGTGGACCCGCACCTCGAGCAGCTCGCCACGGCGCAGCTCCCTGCGCCGCACGACGACGTCGTCGTCGTGCTCGACGATGCCCTTGACGAGGTGCTCGAGCGCCTCCTCGAGCATGCTCAGTCCTCGGTCCTCTCGGAGGTGAGGCTGCGCTCGGCCTCCTCCTCGCGGACGACGTCGCGCTCGACGGCATCCTCGATGGCGACGACGTCCGGCGTGTCGGCCTTGGGCGCCGTGTCCTTGGCCGCGGTGCGCTTCCTGGGGGTCGTCGCGCCCTCCCGCGCGTCGTCGGCGCCACCGGCGGCAGCGAGGGCGGCCTCGTAGAGGTCCTTCTTGGACGGCTTCGGCTGCTTGACGCGCAACGTGCCCTCTGCGCCCTCGAGGCCCTTGGCGGCCTGCCAGTCGCCGGTCACCTTGAGCAGGGCCTCGACGGCCTCGGTCGGCTGGGCGCCCTGGCGCAGCCAGTACTGCGCGCGCTCGCCGTCGATGTCGATGAGCGAGGGCTCCTCGGTGGGGTGGTACTTGCCGATCTCCTCGATGGCCCGGCCATCGCGCTTGACTCGCGAGTCCATGACGACGACGCGATAGAACGGTGCACGGATCTTGCCCATGCGCTTGAGGCGAATCTTGACGGCCACGGTCGTGGTGTCTCCTGTTTCTGTGTGGTGAGCGCGGCGAGACCGGTGAGGGCACGCGGGGTGCCGGCGCTCGGTGTAGGCGATCCGGAACCGGGGGAAGAGGGCCCCGCCCGGACGGGTACAGCGGGCCATTCTGCCAGACGGGCGGGGCGGCGCCGAATCGCCCGGACGCCGCAGCGCGGCTCCCGGGCCCTAGGCGTATGCCGCTCGCACCCGCAGCGCGACCGCGACGACCTCGCGTGCGGCGACGTCGGGCGCCGCAGCGACGATGGGCACGACGGCAGGGTCGAAGCCGGCTCGAGCCAGGCCCGCGCGCACCTGCGCCGGCGGCAGGCAGCACTCCACGACCCCGCCCACCGGCGATGCGGCGAGCAGCTCCCAGAGGGTGCCACCGTCGGAGCCGATCTGCTCGGCGTAGCGCGGCAGCGCCAGCTCCTCGGCCAGCTCCCCGGCCAGCTCCCCGGCCAGCCCGGCGGTGAGACCGTGGGCGACGTCGCCGGGCGCGCGTTCGACGACGACGGCCATCCGCCTGCTCGGCCGGCGGACGTAGGGCGGTGCCGGCCACTGCGAGGACAGCACCGCATAGCGGTCGTGGTCGCGCCAGTCCCGCCGTCGGTCGGGACCTGCCATGTGGAGGAAGTCTCGGCTGAACCCCTCGTGGGAGAACCCGAGGGCGCGCACCACCCCGGCCGAGCGGGTGTTGGCCGGCTGGATGTTGGCCTCGACCCGGTGCAGGCCCAGGCCCGCCGGCTCGTCGGCGAACGCGATGTCGACCACGAGCCGCAGCCCTTCCCCGAAGAGGCCGTGACCGGCATACGGGTCATAGGCGTCGTAGCCGAGGGTCGCGCTGCGGAACGCCCCGGCCACGACGTTGGCGACGTTGACCCGACCGACGATCCCGTGCTCGCCCCGGGCGTCGGAGGCGTGGATCAGGAAGCTGCGGTAGGTGGGCGACTGGGCGGCGAGCACGGCCGGGAGGTTGTGCGGGTCCGGGACGGCGAAGTCGGCCAGCCGGTGGGCCGAGCGGGTCACCGCCTCGACGTATGCCGCTGTGTCGGCACTGCTGGGAGGCCGCACGGACACTCGCGGGCCCACCGCGACGAACCGGTCAGCGCGGTGCGGCTGCACGTCAGCGGACAACGCGTCCTCGCAGGACGACGCCCTTGGGGTCGGCCACGACGCTGACGTCCTCGCGGGGATCGGCGCCGTAGACGACGAGGTCGGCGTCGGCCCCCTCGACGAGCCCCGGCCGGCCCAGCCACTCACGGGCCCCCCAGGTGGCTGCCGCGAGCACCTCCGAGGTGGACAGCCCGGCCCGGGCGAGCTCGGCCATCTCCTGCGCGAGCAGCCCGTGCGGCAGGCTTCCGCCGGCGTCCGTGCCGACGTAGACGGGCACTCCGGCCTCGTGGGCGGCGGCGACCGTGGCGTAGCGGCGCTCGTGCAGGTCGAGCATGTGGCGGTGGTATCCCGGGAACTTCTCGCGGGCCGGGGCGGCGATCGAGGGAAAGGTGCCGATGTTGACCAGCGTGGGCACGATCGCGATGCCCTGGGCGGCGAAGGTGTCGATGGAGTCCTCCTGCAGGCCCGTGGCATGCTCGACGCAGTCGATGCCCGCCGCGGCGAGGTCGCGCAGCGACTCCTCGCCGAAGCAGTGGGCCGTGACCCGCGCCCCTTCCTCGTGCGCGGCCGCGACCGCCTCGGCGACCGCGGTCCGCGACCACGACGGCGCGAGGTCGCCGACCTCACGGTCGATCCAGTCGCCGACGAGCTTGACCCAGCCGTCGCCCCGGCGCGCCTGGATGCGCACCTGCTCGACGAGCTGCGACTCCTCGACCTCGGCGGCGTAGTTGCGGATGTAGCGCCGGGTCCGGGCGATGTGCCGCCCGGCCCGGATGATCTTGGGCAGGTCCTCGCGGTCGTCCACCCAGCGGGTGTCCCCCGGCTGGCCTGCATCGCGGACGAGGAGCGTCCCGTGGTCGCGATCGGTGATGGCCTGCTGCTCGGCCTCCTGCCGGTCCACCGCCCCGTGCGGGCCGAGGCCGATGTGGCAGTGGGCGTCGACCAAGCCCGGCAGCGCCCAGCCGTCGAGCAGCAGCACGTCGGTGCCGGCCGCCGGCGGGGTGAAGGAGATCCGGCCGCCGATCACCCAGAGGTCGTCCCGGACCTCCTCGGGGCCCACGAGCACACAACCACGGACCCGAAGCACCGGTGCACCCATGGGTCGACCCTACTCAGCGGAGCCGTCATGCCACCACGAGGCGATGGGCCGCACGCCGAGCTGTCCGGCGGGTCCCGGTCAGCGACCGCCGCCGAGGAACTTCTCGAAGCCCTTGGGCAGGCTCGCCGGGTCGAGGTCGGGCAGCGCGTCGCCGTTCAGCCCGCCCGGCGGCAGTCCGAAGGCGCCGGCACCCGCGTTGGCCCGCCCCTCGGCCGAGCGCAGCGCCGCAGCGCGCTCCTCCGCAGCCCGCTTGGCCGGGTTGCCGCTCTTGCTCTTGCGCCGCTGCGCAGGCTGGGCCTTGCCCCGCTTGCCCACTCCCGGGAGAGACGGCATCCCGGGAATCCCGGCGCCACCGCCGCGGGCCCGCGACTTCATCATCTTCTGCGCCTGCCCGAAGCGCTCGAGCAGCTGGTTGACGTCGGTCACGGTGACACCTGACCCCTTGGCGATCCGGGACCGGCGCGAGCCGTTGATCTGCTTCGGGTGGGTGCGCTCGAAGGGGGTCATCGAGCGCACCATCGCCTCGACGCGGTCGAACTCCCGGTCGTCGAAGGCGTCGAGCTGCTCGCGCATCTGCTGCATGCCCGGCATCATCTTGAGCATCGCCTTGAGCGAGCCCATCTTCTTGATGGCGTTCATCTGCTCGAGGAAGTCCTCGAAGGTGAAGTCCTCCTCGGCGAGGAACTTGCGCGCCATCTCGTCGGCCTGGCGCTTGTCGAAGGCCCGCTCGGCCTGCTCGATGAGGGTGAGCACGTCGCCCATGTCGAGGATGCGGCCGGCCATCCGGTCCGGGTGGAAGACCTCGAAGTCGGTGACCTTCTCGCCCGTGGAGGCGAACATGATCGGCCGCCCGGTGATCTCCGCCACCGACGGCGCCGCCCCACCGCGGGCGTCGCCGTCGAGCTTGGTCAGCACGACACCGGTGAAGGCCACGCCCTCCTGGAAGGCGAGCGCCGTGTCGACCGCCGCCTGCCCGATCATCGCGTCGATGACGAAGAGCACCTCGTCGGCCGCGACGGCGGCACGGATGTCCGCGGCCTGCTGCATGAGGTCGGAGTCGACGGCGAGGCGCCCCGCGG
>CALMNV010000241.1 GCA_937873285.1 uncultured Intrasporangium sp.
GGGACCGAACGGTCGTCACCGTTTGTCGTAGCGGCGGCCGCGCAGGCAAGGCCGCCGAGCTCCTCGGCGGGTCCGGGTGGACCGCCGAGGTCATGGATGGCGGCATGAACTCCTGGGCGCAGGCGGGACTGCCGGTCACCACGCCCGGCGGGGCCCCCGGCCACGTCGCCTGAGCCACCACTCGACCTCCACCACCCAGCGCGCAGCACATGCATACGGAAGGACAACCAATGATCCAGATCGAGACGCTCGAGACAACCAGCCTCGGCGACCGCAGCTACCTGGCCAGTGACGGCGAGATCGCCGTCGTGGTCGACCCCCAGCGGGACATCGACCGGGTCCTGGACCTGGTTGAGAAGCGCGGAGTCCGAGTGACCCACGTCTTCGAGACGCACATCCACAACGACTACCTGACCGGCGGGCTGGCGCTCGCCCAGGCCACCGGGGCGGCATACCTCGTCAACGCCGGCGACCCGGTCACCTACGACCGGACGCCGATCCGCGACGGCGAGGTGGTGCAGGTCTCGCCCACGCTGACGGTGCGCGCCATCGCCACTCCGGGCCACACCTTCACGCACCTGTCCTACGCCCTGCAGGCCGACGGCGTGCCGGTGGGAGTCTTCACCGGCGGGTCGCTGCTCTACGGCGCCACCGGGCGGCCCGACCTGCTGGGCCACGAGCACACCCACGAGCTGGCCCGCCACCAGTTCGCCTCGGCCCGCCGGCTCGCCGAGGAGCTGCCCGAGCAGGCGCAGGTGCTGCCCACCCATGGTTTCGGCAGCTTCTGCTCCGCCGGCTCCACGGGGGAGGCCACCGCGTCGACCATCGGCCAGGAGAAGCGCTACAACCCGGCGCTCACCCAGGACGAGGAGCGATGGGTCTCCGACCTGCTGGCGGGGCTCGACGCCTACCCGGCCTACTATGCCCACATGGGCCCGGGCAACAGCTCGGGGCCTCGGGCGGCCGACCTCAGCCTGCCGGAACGGGCCGACAAGGAGGTGCTAGCCAAGCGGATCGCCAACGACGAGTGGGTCATCGACCTGCGCACCCGCACCGCGTTCGCGGCCGGCCACGTCACGGGCACGCTCAACTTCGGGCTCGACGGCCAGTTCGCCACCTACCTCGGGTGGCTGCTGCCCTGGAACGCCCCGCTGACGCTCCTGGGCGAGTCGCCCGAACAGGTCGCCGAGGCGCAGCGCGAGCTCGTCCGCATCGGTTTCGACCGGTTCGAGGGCGCAGCCACCGGGTCGGCGTCGGACTGGACGGACGACGAGCTCGGCAGCTTCCGCAGGGCCCAGTTCGCCGACCTGGCCCAGGTGCGCCACCACCGCCCCGTGGCGGTGCTGGACGTCCGCCGGGCCACCGAGTTCGCCGAGGCACACGTCGACGGCGCCGTGAACATCCCGCTCCACGAGCTGCTCGGGCGCCTCGACGACGTGCCGGCCGGAGAGGTGTGGGTGCACTGTGCCGGCGGCTACCGGGCCTCCATCGCCGCCTCTGTCCTTGCGGCGTCCGACGTGCGCGTCGTCGCGATCGACGACAGCTTCGGCGAGCAGGCGGCCGCCTCAGGGCTGCCGGTCGTCGCCCAAGCCGCCTGAGCGGCATACCACCGGCCCTGTCCCGACTTTCCGGCGCCGCACCGGGCACCCTGGTGACGCCGACCGACTTTCGCACCACCCGAACCGACAAGGAGACCAACATGTGCCGTCCCGCCACCTGCAAGATCTGCGGCAAGACCACCTGGGCCGGCTGCGGCCAGCACGTCGACCAGGTCATGGCCGGAGTGCCCCGTGCCGAGCGCTGCCCCGGGCATGACGCCGCGGAGACCGCCACGGCCGGCGGCTCGTTCTTCAGCCGCCTGCTCGGGCGGAGCTGACCCCAGCGGGTCGGCGGCCGGGCGCCGGCCGCCGACCCGTCCGCTCAGCCGAGGGTGGCCGTGTCGATGACGAAGCGATAGCGCACGTCCGAGGCGAGCACCCGCTCCCAGGCCTCGTTGACCCGGTCGGCGGCGATGACCTCGACCTCCGCGCCGATGCCATGCTCCGCGCAGAAGTCGAGCATCTCCTGGGTCTGCCGGATGCCCCCGATGAGCGAGCCGGCGTAGGAGCGCCGCCCCACCACGAGAGAGAAGGCGTTGAGCGACAGCGGCTCCGCCGGAGCGCCGACGTTGACGAGCACGCCGTCGACGGCGAGCAGGCCGAGGTAGGCGTCGAGGTCGACCGGCGCGCTGACCGTGTTGATGATGAGGTCGAAGGCGCCGGCGAGGCCCTCGAAGGTCGCGGGATCGCTGGTCGCGTAGTAGCGGTCGGCGCCGAGGCGCAGGCCGTCCTCCTGCTTCTTCAGCGACTGCGAGAGCACGCTCACCTCGGCGCCCAGCGCGTGGGCGATCTTGACCGCCATGTGGCCGAGACCGCCGAGACCGACGACGGCGACCTTCCGGCCCGGGCCGGCGTTCCAGTGGCGCAGCGGGGAGTAGGTCGTGATGCCCGCGCACAGCAGCGGGGCTGCCACATCCAGGTCCAGCGCGTCGGGGATGCGCACGACGAAGTCCTCGGTGACGACGACGGAGGTGGAGTAGCCGCCCTGGGTGATGGTGCCGTCCCGGTCCTGCGCGCCGTAGGTGCCGACGAAGCCCTTGGAGCAGTACTGCTCCTCACCCTCGAGGCAGTAGCGGCACTCGCCGCACGAGCCGACCATGCAGCCGACCCCGACACGGTCACCGACGGCGTGCCGGGTGACCTCGGAGCCCACCTCGGCGACGATGCCCGCGATCTCGTGCCCGGTCACGAGGGGGAAGGTCGTCGGACCCCACTCCTCGCGGGCGGTGTGGATGTCGGAGTGGCAGATGCCGGCATACCGGATCTCGATGAGCACATCGTGCGGTCCGACGTCACGGCGTTCGATCGTGGTGGGCGCAAGGGGCTCGGTGGCGGACATTGCGGCATACGCGTTGACAGTGCGCAAGGGAGACCTCAATCGGTGGTGGTCAGGTGTCGATGGCGTGCGGACACGGCGACGGGCCCGGCCTCAGTCTCTCAGACGTGGGCCTGCGCGCAGGAGGTGCGGCATCCTTGCCGGTGTGATCGAGCTGCGCCACCTGACCCCAGATGACTGGCAGATCTGGCGCGAGCTGCGCCAGGCCGCGCTCGCCGAGGCTCCGGCGGCGTTCGGGTCGCGGCTGGCCGACTGGCAGGGCGTGAACGACCGGGAGGAGCGCTGGCGCGGCCGACTGGGCATCCCCGGGTCGCGCAACGTCGTCGCGACGCTCGAGGGGAACGCCGTCGGCATGGCCAGTGGCGTCCCGACGACGCCCCTGACGGAGGTGGTCGAGCTCGTCTCGATGTGGGTCGCTCCGTCGGCGCGCGGTCGCGGTGTCGGGGACGCGCTGGTGTCCGAGGTC
>CALMNV010000242.1 GCA_937873285.1 uncultured Intrasporangium sp.
GGGCCGGCCCTGGCCGACCGGCGGGTCCTCGTCGTCGGCTACGGGCGCATCGGCCAGGCCGTCGCCCGGCGCCTCGCCCCCTTCGAGGTCACCCTGACCGCGGTCGCCAGCCGCCCCCGTGCCGGCGACGACCTCGTCGAGCAGGTGCACGGCATCGACGAGCTGCCCACCCTCGCCGGTGAGGCTGACGTGCTCGTCGTCGTGGTTCCACTTGCCGACGACACCAGGGGTCTGATCGACGCCGACCTGCTTGCCCGGCTTCCGGATGGAGCCGTCGTCGTCAACGTCGCGCGTGGCCCGGTCGTCGACACGGAGGCGCTTGCTGCAGCGTGCGCCACCGGCCGGATCCGCGCCGCCGTCGATGTCACCGACCCCGAGCCCCTGCCGCCGGACCATCCGCTGTGGAGCACCCCGGGCGTGCTCGTCAGCCCCCACGTCGGCGGGGCCACGACCGCGATGGCCCCGCGCGCCAAGGCCCTGCTGCGAGCGCAGGTCGAGGCGCTGCGAGACGGCCGGCCCCTCGCCAACGTCGTCTCCGCCGAAGGGTTGTCGCGCGCGACGTGAGCGGCAACACTGTCCACCATGACCGAGACCGTCGTCGCGATCGGCACCCGCAAGGGCCTGTGGCTGGCCCGCAGCGCCGACCGCGAGAGGTGGTCGATGGAGGGACCGCACTTCGTCATGAGCGAGGTCGCCGCGGTCGCGATCGACACCCGGGAGGGGCGCTCGGGCATCCTCGCGGGGGTGAAGTCGTGGCACTGGGGCCCCACCGTGCAGGTCAGCGAGGATGCCGGGCGCACCTGGACGGAGAGCGCGGAGCGGGCGGTGGCCTTCCCACCGAACACGGGGGCCACCCTCGAGCGGGTGTGGCAGCTGACGCTCGACCCCAATGACGCGGCTGTCGTGTGGGCCGGGGTGGAGCCGCACGCCCTGTTCCGCAGCGAGGACCGGGGGAGCAGCTACCAGCTCGTGCGCGGCCTCTGGGAGCACCCGCACCGACCGCAGTGGGAGCCGGGCGGAGGCGGCGGCGCCGTGCACACCATCCTGCCGCAGGCCGGCGACCCGGAGCGGCTGATCGTGGCGATGAGCGCCGGAGGCGTCTACCGCTCCGGCGATGCCGGCGCCTCGTGGGCCCCGAGCAACCCCGGAATCCGGGCCCCGTACCTGCCGGAGAACGAGTATCCCGAGTTCGGGCAGTGCGTGCACAAGGTGGCCCGCGGGGCCGGCGAGGGGGAGCTGTTCGCGCAGAGCCACAAGGGCGTCTACCGGTCCGGTGACGACGGGGCCACCTGGCAGTCGATCGCCGACGGGCTGCCGACCGACTTCGGCTTCACCATCCTCGCCCACCCCCGACGCGCGGGCGTGGTGTGGGTCGTCCCCGTGACCGACGACCGTGAGCGGTTCCCGCCGCGGGCCCAGCTGCAGGTCCAGCGCTCCGACGACGCGGGCGCCACCTGGCGGATGCAGGCCGACGGCCTCCCCGCCGGGAGCTACACGTGCGTGCTGAGGGACGCTGCGGCCCTCGACACGGCCGACCCGGTCGGCCTCTACGTGGGCACCCGCAACGGGGACGTGTTCGCCTCCAGCGACGAGGGCCAGTCCTTCACGAGGATCGCCACCCAGCTACCCGACGTCCTTGTCGTCCGGGCCGCCCGGCTGCCCTGAGCGGCGAGGAGCGTCGTATGCCGTCGAGCCCCATCCGCGTCATCCTGCCGGGCCTGCTGCGGGACCTCGCTGGCGGTGTGGGCGAGATCGAGGTGACCGACCCGGCGCCGTTGACGGTGGCGGACGTGCTCGACCGGGCCTTCTCCGTGCACCGCATCCTCGAGGGCAAGGTGCGGGACGAGCAGGGCAGGATCCGCCAGCACGTCAAGGTGTTCGTCAATGGTGAGGACGCGACCCGGACCGCCGGGACCGCCACCGCCGTGCCGGCCGGAGCCCGCGTCCACATCGTCAACGCCATCTCCGGCGGCTGAGCCGGGGCGGCCGGCTTGCGGCGGGCGGGGCTGCCCGGCGCCCGGCGCCGTGGTTTGCCCAAGGTCGTCCCAAGGACCATGGGTCACGCTGCCGCCATGGGGCCGCCGGTGCTCACCCCCCACAGGCGCCGGCGGCCCTTGCGTGGGGCGTGGGGTGGGTCAGCCTCGTTGGTGCACGTGAATGAGACCCTGCCGCATCGCCGTGACGACCGCTTCGAGCTGGGTGTGCGCGTTGAGCTTCGCGAGCAGGCTCTTGACATGGCCCCGCGTGGTCAGCAGCGAGATGCCGAGCGACCGGGCGATCGCCGCGACGTCGAGACCCTGGGCGAGCAGCTCCAGCACCTCCCGCTCCCGGGCGGTGAGGCCGGCATACGGGCCGCGATGCTGGGTCGATGCGACCAGGCCGCGCAGCAGCGTCGGGTGCACGGCGAATCCCTCTCGGGACGCCGAGCGCAGCGCCTCCATGAGCTCGTCGAGCGACCCGTCCTTGGGCAGCAGCGCGCACGCCCCTGCGTCAGCGGCACGTCGCAGCAACTCGTGGTCGACGAAGGCGGTGAGGACGACGACGCGGATGCCGGGATACCGCTCGACGAGCGTCGCGGTGGCCTCGATGCCGTCGCCGTCCTGCAGGCGCACGTCCATGACCACGGCGTCGGGCCGGGTCGCGGCCGCCAGGGCCAACGCCTCCCGCGTGCCGTGTGCCGCCCCCACGCAGTCCATTCCCGGCTCGGCCGCCACCGCGAACGAGATGGCGTCGGCCACGGTGCGATGGTCGTCGACCACGAGCACGCGAAGGACGTCCGGCGGGCGCGTGCCCATGCCCTCAGTGCCAGAACCCATGCCCATCCCCCCGCAAAGCGCCTCTCCCCCAGCCAGTATCACGGCATCCCGGCGTCCGCACGCGAAAATCACCCCCAATTCTCGGTGCGCACAACCCCGACGGTGGAGGATCACAAGCCGGCGGCCGGGCGCGAAGATCAAGGTGTTCTCTGAGGGGGGAATCATCATGAACACCGCGACGTCGCCTTCGTCCTGTCTGTCCGTCAGGTTGTGTGGGGGCCTGCTCGTCAGCTCTGCAAGGGGATCGCTGGGTCCTCGCCAGCTCGGTGGGGCCAAGCCACGCCAGCTGCTCACCGCCCTGCTGCTGCATGCGGGCAGCCCGGTCTCCAAGAGCCGGCTCATCGAGCTGCTCTGGAGCAGCGCGGCGCCGGCGGGCGCCACCGCCACGCTGGAGGCCTACGTCAGCGTCCTGCGCAAGCGGATCGAGGCGCTCGCTCCAGGGCGCCCGAGCGCCATCGCGACGGTCCCGGGCGGCTACCGGTGGAACGTCGACGAGGCGCAAGTCGACGTCGTCACGTTCGAGCGGCTGGTGGCCTCGGCTCGCGCCGGGCGGGACTCGGCGAGGACGTCGCTTCCCGCGTATGCCGCCGCGCTGTCCGTCGTTTCCCGCCGCGTCCACGACGACGAGGAGGACCTGCCGTGGATGCGCGAGTGGCGCCAGGGACACGAGAGCCGGGTCCTGCGCGTGCTCGTCGAAGCCGCCGAGGTCGCGCTCGAGGTGGGTGACCACCAGCGGGCTGAGGTCTGGGCCCGCCAGGCGCTCGACGAGGACGCGCTCCTCGAGCCCGCCTGGCTGGTGCGGTTGCGGTCGCTCGAGCTGCGGGGGCAGCACGTCGAGGGCCTGCGCGCGTACGAGACCTGCCGTCAGCTCTTTGCCACCGAGCTGGGGTGCGCCCCCGGCCCAGTGCTCCGAGACGCCTTCAACCGCCTGCTGAGCGGGACCGGTGAGCTTCGAGGCGACGACCTCGGGGAGCTCGTGCATGCCGTGGTGCGCATGCATGCGAGCCTGTCCGACATGAGCCTGCCGGTCGAGGCCGGCGCTCGGGGAGAGACACGACAGGACCGGGCTTCGGGGGGCCTGGCGGACGACTACACGCGGCTCGGCAGGCTGCTGACCGCCGTGTCGTCGCAGCTGATGCCGGGCGCGCCGGCACCCGCCTGAGCGTTGTGGTGGACGGGGCGAGCGTGGTGGGCGGCTGAGTCGGGCCGGGCGCGACTTGCGCCCGGCGGGGGAGCCGGACGACGAGCGTCCGGCGGGGGGTCAGGGCCCGGCCCGCGTGAGCAGGCCGGGCCACACCCGTCCCTCGATCGCAACGAAAGGGGTGCAGCCGAGCACGGGAGGGGCGCCATGCGCCCTCGTCGGTCGGCAGATCGACGCGAGGCGACGCCTGCAGACCTGTGGGCGAGCTGTGGCGAGGGGTGGCACCAGCCCGCGCGCGGGAGGATGCTCGACCCATGAGCAAGGCAGCAGGGGAGAAGACCCTCGTCCTCATGCGTCACTCGAAGGCTGCCCAGGGTCTGGGTGGACCGGACCACGACCGGCGGCTGACCGAGCGCGGGCATCGAGATGCCGAGTCGGCCGGTGCGTGGTTGCGCGAGCAGGGCCTCGTGCCCGACCTCGTCATCTGCTCGACCGCGGTGCGGACCCGGCAGACGTGGGACGCGGCCTGCCATGGCGGCGCCCAGGCGGAGTTCGTCGAGTTCCGCAAGAAGGTCTATCACGGCGACGCCGGTGAGGTGCTGGAGACGATCCGCGAGGATGGGGCCGACATGTCGACGATCCTCGTCGTCGGACACAACCCCGCGATGGCGGAGCTGACCAGCCTGCTGGCCGACGGCGAGGGCTCGTCGGAGGCGCACGAGGCGCTCTCCGCCGGCTTCGCCACCACGGGCCTGGCGGTGCTGAAGTGCACGGCGGATTGGGCCGCGCTGGAGCCGGGCGGGTGTGAGCTGCTCCGCTTCCACGTCTCCCGGGACCCGCAGTGAGACGCCCCGTCTGAGCACCGGACGCGGCCCTATGCTGCTGCGATGACCGACGCGCCGGACCTCAAGCCCCGCAGCCGTGCTGTCACCGACGGCTTGGAGAGGACCGCCGCCCGGGGGATGCTCCGCGCCGTGGGCCTGCGCGACGAGGACTTCGCCAAGCCGCAGATCGGCGTGGCGAGCTCATGGAACGAGATCACGCCGTGCAACCTGTCCCTCGACCGGCTGGCCAAGGCCGTCAAGGAGGGCGTCCACGCGGCGGGGGGCTACCCGCTCGAGTTCGGCACGATCTCGGTCTCCGACGGCATCTCCATGGGCCACGAGGGCATGCACTTCTCCCTGGTCAGCCGCGAGGTCATCGCCGACTCCGTGGAGACGGTGATGTGCGCCGAGGCGCTCGACGGCTCGGTCCTCCTCGCTGGTTGCGACAAGTCCCTGCCGGGGATGCTCATGGCCGCGGCCCGGCTCAACCTCTCGTCCGTGTTCCTGTATGCCGGGTCGACGCTCCCCGGTGTCGCGCGTCTCTCCGACGGCTCGGAGCGGGTGGTGACGATCATCGACGCCTTCGAGGCCGTCGGCGCCGCCACCGCCGGGCGAATGAGCCTGGCCGACGTCGACGCCATCGAGCGTGCGGTGTGTCCGGGCGAGGGAGCCTGTGGGGGGATGTACACCGCGAACACCATGGCGTCGGTCGCCGAGGCCCTGGGCATGTCCCTGCCGGGCTCGGCGGCCCCGCCCGCACCCGACAGCCGTCGCGACGACTTCGCCCGCCGCTCCGGTGAGGCCGTGGTGGGATTGCTGCGCAACGGGATCCGTGCCCGCGACATCATGACGAGGGAGGCGTTCGAGAACGCCATCGCGGTCGTCATGGCGTTCGGCGGGTCCACGAACGCGGTGCTGCACCTGCTGGCGATCGCCCACGAGGCGGACGTCGCGCTGTCCATCGAGGACTTCTCCCGCATCGGCGCCACGGTGCCGCACCTTGCCGACGTCAAGCCCTTCGGGCGCTTCGTCATGACCGACGTCGACCAGGTGGGCGGGGTGCCGGTCGTGCTCAAGGCGCTCCTCGACGCTGGGCTGCTGCACGGCGACTGCCTCACCGTGACGGGACGCACCATGGCGCAGAACCTTGCGGACATCGACCCGCCGGAGGGCGACGGCCGGGGCGTGCGGGCGCTGCGGGACCCGATCCACCGCACCGGTGGCCTCACGATCCTCAAGGGGTCGCTGGCGCCGGAGGGGGCGGTGGTCAAGACGGCCGGCTTCGACGAGTCCGTGTTCGAGGGCACTGCGCGGGTCTTCGACGGCGAGCGCGCCGCCATGGACGCGGTCGAGGACGGCTCCCTCGCGAAGAACGACGTCGTGGTGATTCGCTACGAGGGTCCCAAGGGTGGTCCCGGCATGCGGGAGATGCTCGCCGTGACGGGCGCGATCAAGGGCGCCGGCCTCGGCAGGGACGTGCTGCTGCTCACCGACGGTCGGTTCTCCGGAGGCACGACGGGCCTGTGCGTCGGTCACGTGGCCCCGGAGGCAGTGGACGACGGCCCGATCGCGTTCGTCCGCGACGGCGACCGCATCCGCCTCGACGTCTCGGCCGGCCGGCTCGACCTCCTCGTCGACGACGAGGAGCTGGCGCGGCGACGCGCTGCGGGTGTCACGCACCCGGAGCCGCGCTACACGCGGGGAGTGCTCGCCAAGTATCGCAAGCTCGTCGGCAGCGCCAGCGGCGGCGCGGTCTGCGGCTGACCCCGGGAGTCGCGTTCTCCGGTCATTCACCTGCCGGCCACGCGGTGACGCACCGGTCGTCGTCTGCGCAGTCGAGATTGGGACCCGTCCGACCGCTCGACGCGGCGGACGGCATACCTTCCCGTTCCGGCTCACGAAGGACGTCGCATGGGCAACCTCCCCTCCTCCGAGCACGACCACCCGCACGACCACTCCCACGGCCATCCCCATGACCACCCCCATGACCACGCCCATGGCCAGCACCACGAGCACGACCACCAGGGCCATGGGCACGGCGATCACCAGCACGAGCCCCTTGAGCTCGGCCCGGCGACCGACCTCACCGTTCCGGACGGCGAGCTGCCGCCCGCCGACCTCGGTCGGCGCAACTTCCTGCGTGCCGCCGGGCTGCTCGGCGCCGGTGCCGCGACCGCCAGCCTCGTCGGGGTCGGTGGCGCCGCCACCGCCGCCGCGGAGGAGCAGACCCACCAAGGCACCGAGCGCTACCCGCGGGACGGCTTCCGGTGGCTGGCCGGCGACCACCACATCCACACGCAGTTCTCCCCCGACGGCCTCTACCGCGTCGAGGACCAGGTGCGGCACGCCTCGGCGTTCGGGCTGGGGTGGATGGTCATCACCGACCACGGCACCGTGCAGCACGCCAAGATCGGCGTCGAGAAGGTCAACCCCGACATCGCCGCGGCCCGTCGACGCCACCCCGACATGCTCGTCTTCCAGGGGTTGGAGTGGAACATCCCGGCCGCCGAGCACGGCACGGTCTTCGTCCACCCCGGCAAGAACGAGGTGGCGGTGCTCAAGGCCTTCGAGAACGGCTTCGACGGCGGCGTGCGAGGCGCCACGGACAACACGCCGGCCAATGAGGCGCTCGCCGTGCAGGGGCTGCAGTTCCTGCGCGGCGCGGTCAACCGCGAGCGCGTCAAGGACGCGCTGATGCTCGCCAACCACCCGGCCCGACAGGGAATCGACTCGCCGCACGAGGTGCGCGCCTGGCGTGACGGGGCCAAGGGGATCGCCGTCGGGTGGGAGGGCGCTCCGGGGCACCAGGCGGCCGGCATCCCGGCGGCCGCCGGTGGCCCCGGCAGCTCGCGCGGCTACTACGGCAACGCGCCCCGGGCCGACCGCAGCTTCCCGGGCTACCCGCTGGAGAGCTACCGCAGCTGGGGCGGCTTCGACTTCTACACCGCGACCGTCGGCGGCCTCTGGGACTCGCTGCTCGCCGAGGGCAAGCCGTGGTGGATCTCGGCGAACTCGGACAGCCACACCAACTTCCTCGACACCGTCGAGCGTGGCCCAGGCTCCGACTTCACCACGAACGGCTACTACGAGGACCCGGTCTACTCCGGCAAGCCCAACACGTCGGCGGGTGACTTCCACCCGGGCTTCTACAGCCGCACCCACGTGGGCGTGCGCAAGGCCGGCTACGCGGCGGTGATGAGCGCGCTGCGGGCCGGGAACGTGTGGGTGGACCACGGCCAGCTTGTCGAGTCCGTCGACGTGCAGGTGCGCGCCGGCGGCGCGGTGGTCGGGCTCGGTGGCATCCTGACGGCCAAGCGCGGGTCGCGGATCGAGCTGCGGGTGCGCATCGTCGCGGCGACCCGGGCCAACTGGGCCGGCTTCGTCCCCGCTCTGCGCAAGGTCGACCTCATCGTCGGTGCGGTGACCGGCCCGGCCGCCGACCGGGACACCATGTACGCCCCGGAGACCCGGGTGCGGCGCTCGTGGGACGTCAGCGGCAAGCCGGTCGTCGAGATCGCCCAGAGCCTCGGGGTGGTTGACGACCGCGGGCTCTACCTGCGGCTGCGGGGGTCGGACGGCAACCGCACCGCGCCGGGCTACCGGGGGGCGGCCGTCGACCCGGCCGGTCCGGCGATGGACGTGCAGGGTGACGCGGACCCGTGGAAGGACCTGTGGTTCTACACCAACCCGGTCTTCGTGCTGCCGCGTCGATGAGCGGCGCCGTCGTCCTC
>CALMNV010000243.1 GCA_937873285.1 uncultured Intrasporangium sp.
CTTGTGCCGCAGCGGGATCACGAGCCAGAGCGCCAGCGCGAGCACGGCGAGCGCCGTGCCGATGACGAGGGCCGCGCCGCCGGACAGGAGCACGTCGAGGACGAGGACCGTGCCCCCGAGGATCGTCAGGGCCAGAGCGACGAGCCCCACGCTCATCATCGCGGCGGTGTAGCGCACGATGAACTCCTTGAGGCCCTCGCGGAAGAGCACCCGGTGCAGCGCGACCGGTGCGGTGAACAGCAGCGTGGACACGGCGGCGGTGACCACCGTGACGAGGTAGACGTCTCGCTGGAAGGCGTCCAGTGTGGGAAACCGGGCCTGGAACGGCAGGGTCAGGAGGAAGGCGAACAAGATCTGCACCCCGGCCTGAGCGACCCGCAGCTCCTGCAGCTGCTCGGCGAAGTTGCGGTCGAGCCGCTCCGCTTCGCTCTCGTCCCGCGTGTAACCCTCGCCGCTGCGCATCTGCTCATCTTGCACCAAGGCACGGCCGGTATGCCGCGCCGCCACGGTGCGCGGGCCGGCTCACCCTCCGCGCCGGATGCCGTCACCACCCAGCCGGGCCGGACGGCATACGGCAGGTCACTGCTCGGTCAGGCGCGACCGCAGGCTGCTGAGCTCGGTCAGCAGCTCGGTGGGCAGCGCGTCGCCGAGACTGGCGAACCACTCCTCGATGAGGGGCAGCTCCCGCTGCCAGTCAGCGACCCGGACGGCGGTGGCCTTGGCCACCTGCTCCGAGGTGAGGTCGAGGCCGTCGACGTCGAGGGCGTCGGGTGCCGGCACGAGGCCGACCGGGGTCTCGACCGCCTCGGCGTCGCCGTCGAGGCGCTCGACGATCCACTTGAGGACCCGGCTGTTGTCGCCGAAGCCCGGCCACAGGAAGGAGCCGTCCTCCTCGTCGCGGCGGAACCAGTTGACGCCGTAGATCCGCGGCAGCTTGCTGGCATCGGCGCTCCTGCCGATCTCGAGCCAGTGCCCCATGTAGTCGGCGGCGGAGTAGCCGATGAAGGGCAGCATGGCCATCGGGTCGCGGCGCACGACGCCGACCGCCCCGGTGGCGGCCGCGGTCGTCTCCGACGAGAGCGTGGCGCCGATGAAGGTGCCGTGCGCCCAGTCCCGCGACTCGTAGACGAGCGGCACGGTGGTCTTGCGGCGGCCGCCGAAGAGGATCGCGTCGATGGGCACGCCGTCCGGGCTGTCGAACTCGGGAGCGATCATCGGGCACTGGGCGGCGGGCGTGCAGAAGCGGCTGTTGGGGTGGGCCGCCTTGGTGCCGGACTGCGGCGTCCAGTCGTTGCCGAGCCAGTCCGTCAGATGGGCCGGCGGCTGGGGGGTGAGTCCCTCCCACCACACGTCGCCGTCGTCGGTGAGCGCGACGTTGGTGAAGACGGAGTTGCCCTGCTCGATGGTGGCGATCGCGTTGGGGTTGGTGTCGGGGCCGGTCCCCGGCGCCACGCCGAAGAGACCGAACTCCGGGTTCACGGCATACAGCCGGCCGTCCTGCCCGAAGCGCATCCACGCGATGTCGTCGCCGACCATCTCCGCCGTCCAGCCCGGAATGGTCGGCGTGATCATGGCCAGGTTGGTCTTGCCGCAGGCCGACGGGAAGGCACCGGCGATGTAGTGGACCGAGCCCTTGGGCGAGGTGAGCTTGAGGATGAGCATGTGCTCGGCCATCCAGCCCTCGTCGCGGGCGATCGCCGAGGCGATGCGCAGGGCGTAGCACTTCTTGCCGAGCAGCGCGTTGCCGCCGTAGCCGGAGCCGTAGCTCCAGATGGCGCGCTCCTCGGGGAAGTGGACGATGTACTTGGTCGTGCTGCACGGCCAGGGCACGTCCTGCTGGCCCTGCTCCAGCGGCGCACCGACCGAGTGGAGCGCGGGCACGAACCGCGCGTCGAGCCGCTCGATCGCGCGCAGCACCGCTGCGCCGCAGCGTGCCATGACCAGCATGGAGACGGCCACGTAGGCCGAGTCGGTGATCTCGACGCCGAACATCGGCTGCTTGGCCTCGAGGTGGCCCATCACGAAGGGGATGACGTACATCGTGCGGCCCCGCATGGACCCTCGGTAGAGGTCCGTCATGAGGGCCTTCATCTCGTCCGGGGCCATCCAGTTGTTCGTCGGCCCGGCGTCGCGCTTCGCGCGCGAGCAGATGTAGGTGCGGTCCTCCACGCGTGCCACGTCGCCCGGGTCCGACGCGGCAAGGAAGGAGTTGGGCTTCCTGTCCTCGTCGAGGCGCACGAAGGTGCCGGACGCGACGAGCTGGTCGGTCAGCTGCTCCCACTCCTCCTCGGAGCCGGTGATCCAGCGGATGTCGCGCGGCTGGGTCAGCTCGGCGACCTCGGTGACCCACGCGGCGAGCCCCGCGTGGGTGGTCTCGGCGGTCACTGTCGTGGTCATCTGGGCCTCA
>CALMNV010000244.1 GCA_937873285.1 uncultured Intrasporangium sp.
CGCGCTCCGAGCCCGCGGGATCGCCGGCGCGACGGCGCTACCCTCGCGCGCCGCCCTCGTCCCCGTAGCCGTACTGGTAGTACGACCGGTAATAGTAGTAGTCCGAGCTCCGCGCGTCGACCGAGTTGAGGACCACGCCGACGATCTTGGCGTTCACGTCGAGCAGCTGCTTGCGCGCCCGGGCGAGGAGCTCGCGCGGGATGCGGCCCGACCGGACGACCAGGACCACGCCGTCGACCAGTGTCGCGAGCAGCATCGCGTCGGTCACCGTGAGGACGGGCGGCGAATCGAACAGGATGTGGTTCACGGAGCTCGGGATGGTGCGCATCAGCTCCTTCAACCGCTCCGATCCGAGGAGCTCCGACGGATTGGGCGGGATGGGCCCGCTCGGGAGCACGTACAGGTTCTTGACCGGTGTGACCTGGATGAGGTCCTTGAGCGGCGCCGTCCCGGGGAGGAACGTGGTGAGCCCCGCCTTGTTGCCGAGCCCGGAGTTGCCTTGGGACTCGGAGCAGGAGCCGGGAGCGGCCGAAAGCCACCCCGGACCACCAAGTCTCCTGCTTTGCGCTCGGACGGATCTATGTCGTTCGTCAACCCATGCGCCCTGACGGAGACCCCCTTCGCGAAAAAAGGCGCTCAAGGGGGGCCGCTGGGCGCGGGCCGAAGGACCGAGCAGGTCCACCGGCCCCAGGACGGGCGACTACGTGCACTTCCAGAGCCCCTACCCTCCGGACCTGCAGCACGCCCTCGAGGTCGTCGCCACCTTCTGAGGTATGCCGCCGTGCCGGCCAGGCGGCATACCCGGCGGTGCCGACCCGGCCAGCACCGCGCCGAGCAGCCCCACCGCGCCGACACTGCTCCGACACGCCAAGGGGTGTCGGCGCCCGGCCGTAGACTGCCGGCGATGTCGACGCCAAGCATGCCTTCGCCGAGCAGCACGGACCAGAGCTTCGTGCACCTGCACGTGCACACGGAGTACTCCATGCTCGACGGGGCGGCCCGGATCGGCGACCTCTTCGCCGAGGCGGCACGGATGGGGATGCCGGCGCTCGCGACGACCGACCACGGCTACCTCTTCGGCGCCTACGACTTCTGGAAGAAGGCGCAGGGCACCGGCGTCAAGCCGATTCTCGGCGTCGAGGCCTACCTGACGCCGGGAACGCAGCGCCGCGACCGCACCAAGGTCAGCTGGGGCGACGGGGGGCGCGACGACGTCTCGGGCGGCGGGGCCTACACCCACATGACGATGCTCGCCCACAACAACGAGGGTCTGCACAACCTGTTCCGGATGAGCTCGGCGGCCTCGCTCGACCAGGTCTACACGAAGTGGCCGCGCCTCGACCGGGACCTGCTGGCCACCTACGGCAAGGGCCTGGTCGTCACGACCGGGTGCCCGTCGAGCGAGATCCAGACCCGGCTGCGCTTCGGGCAGTACGAGCAGGCCCGCGAGGTCGCCGGCGAGCTGCGCGAGCTCTTCGGCGCGGACAACGTCTACTGCGAGCTGATGGACCACGGCCTGCAGATCGAGCGGCGCGTCCAGCAGGACCTGTTGCGGCTGGCCCGCGACGTCGGGCTGCCGCTGCTCGCGACCAACGACCTGCACTACACCCGGGCCGAGGACGCCAAGGCCCACGCGGCGCTGCTCTGCGTCCAGTCCGGCTCGACGCTGATGGACCCCGACCGGTTCAAGTTCGACGCCGACGACTTCTACCTCAAGAGCGCGCAGGAGATGCGCCACGTCTGGCGCGAGCTGCCCGAGGCGTGCGACAACACCCTGCTCGTCGCCGAGCGCTGCAACGTGTCCTTCACCGAGCGGGAGGGGCGCTACATGCCCCGCTTCCCGTGCCCACCGGGCGAGGACGAGACGTCGTGGTTCATCAAGGAGGTGGAGGCGGGCCTGCGGCGCCGGTTCCCGCAGGGGGTGCCGGACTACGCCCGCAGGCAGGCGGCATACGAGCAGGACGTCATCGTCTCCAAGGGGTATGCCGGCTACTTCCTCGTCGTCGCCGACTTCATCACCTGGGCCAAGCGGGCCGGCATCCGCGTCGGTCCCGGCCGCGGCTCCGGCCCCGGCTCGACGTGCGCCTACGCCATGGGCATCACCGACCTCGACCCCATCCCGCACGGCCTCATCTTCGAGCGCTTCCTCAACCCCGAGCGCATGTCGATGCCCGACTTCGACGTCGACTTCGACGAGCGCCGGCGCGGTGAGGTCATCCGCTACGTGACCGACAAGTA
>CALMNV010000245.1 GCA_937873285.1 uncultured Intrasporangium sp.
GATGCCGCTGCCGGAGATGAAATCGCCGTTGACGTCAGTCGCGCTGTCATCGAGCCTCCGGTCGAGGTAGAAGTCGGTATACTTCTTGACTTTGTGCTTCTTGTTACCGTCGGACATGTGCTAACTCCTGTTGCTGTTGTCCGCTGGGTAAATTAACACAGACACCCCAAGGGGTCAATAAACTCGCTTCAGGAGGCTGAAGGTTTAATCGAGGTACCGCTTTTTGTTGGCCAAATGCCCCTCGTACGTAATGCTGTAGTGGAAATTGCCTTGCCTGTCAGAAAGGAAGAATACGTAGTTGCTTTTGACGGGCTGGGCCGCTGCCAGTATGGAGTTGAGGCCCGGGTTGCCGATAGGTCCGGGGGGCAGCCCTTTGTTCGTGTATGTGTTGTACGGATGGTCGGTCTTAAGGTCGGTAAGCGTTACCTCAAAGGTATTGCGGCCGAGATAGTACGGGAAGGTAGCATCGGTCTGCAGCGGCATGCCGATGTCTATGCGGTGCCACAGCACCCCGGCCCCGGGCTCGAAGAGGGCGACGAAGCGGTCCGTCTGCGCGTGGATGGAGTCGCGGACCAGCTCCACGTCGTCGACCTCGAGGATCGCGGCGATGACGACCGCCTCCGGATGGGCCGAGCCCGCCTCGCTGCCCGGCAGGTCCACCCCGATCTTCTCGACGACACTGCCGGCGAAGAGCGGCGGGATCTGCTCGACGCCGGTCGCGTCGAACCAGTCGAAGACCGCGCGCGAGCGCAGCAGCCGGTCCAAGGGCTCCCGGTGACGCAGCCCGATCGTGACGAAGACGCGCCCGGGCTCACGCAGGGCGGCATACGCCACGACGTGGTGGGCCCCGAGCCGACGCAGGTCGCCGGCCCGGGAGGTGACCGCTCGCCACCACTCCTCGGGTCCCGGCACGGTCAGGTCGGTGGCGAGGACGTGCGAGGCGACGGTCTGCGGCACAAGCGCACCACCCTTGCGGAGGAGGATCGGATCATCATTGAATGGCGGGCACGCCACGGTGGCAAGCGGTGACCGTGGCGACGGCGCCCCGCGGGGCCTGCACACGAGGAGCGACGATGGCCGGGGACCCCGAGGTGCTCACCCTGCTCAACGAGCAGCTGACGAGCGAGCTCACCGCGATCAACCAGTACTTCCTCCACTCGAAGATGCAGCAGAGCTGGGGCTTGACCGAGCTAGCGGCCGCCACCCGCCGCGAGTCCTTCGAGGAGATGACGCACGCCGAGAAGCTCACCGACCGCATCCTGCTGCTCGACGGGCTGCCCAACTACCAGCGGCTCTTCTCCCTCAACGTCGGGCAGACCCTGCGCGAGCAGTTCGAGAGCGACCTGCAGATCGAGGTCGAGGTCGTGGCGCGGCTGAGGCCCGGCATCGTGATGTGCCGTGAGCGGCAGGACTCGACGAGCGCCAACCTGCTCGAGGAGATCCTGGCCGACGAGGAGCACCACGTCGACTACCTCACGACGCAGCTCGCACTGATGGACAAGCTGGGAGAGCCGCTCTACCTCGCCCAGTGCGTGGCCCGGCCGCCCGCCTGAGCTGCCGCACGCCGTCAGCCCCGCACGGCGTCGTCGGCATCGGGGGCTTCTGGGGCATCCGGGGCCTCCGGGGCTTGGACGGCGTCGAGCGCCGCCCGCGCCCGGCGCTCGTCCTCCTCTCGACTCTGCCGTATGCCGCGCGCCTCCTCGAGCTCAGCCGTGACGGCCTCGAGCCGCGCGGCGATCGCCTCGACCCGAGCCGCCGCCTCCTCCCGGCTGCGAGTGGCCTCGGCAAGGGCGACCGCGAGCCGGCGCCGCTCCCGCTGGCGCTCCGGCGAGGGTGCCGCAGATGGTGCCGCAGATGGTGCCGGCGCCGCGACGGCAGGGTGGGCAACCACGTCCTCGAGGTCGACCTCGCCGAGCCCGGAGTAGGTCAGCGGGCGGACCAGCGCCCGGGTGCGCACCGACCGCTCCGCCTCCTCGTCGGCCACGAGGGCCGTCAGGGTGTCGCGGACCTCCTGGACGGCGCCCGGCCCCAGGGGCTGACCGGCGGCCCCCGCGGCCGCGACCACCCGCCCGGTCAGGTCGTCGACCCGCCGCGACCGCTCGCGGCCGAGGGCCCGCAGTCGGTCCGCGTCGAGCGTGCGTTGCGCCTCGCGCAACAGCCCGGCGAAGCGGGTGAGCCCGTCCAGCTCGTCCGCGTGCTCCCGGCCGAACGCGTTGAGCGCCCACGCCGAGAGCGTCGGCTTGCGCAGGGCGCCGATGTCCTTGGCCGCAGAGGCGTCGCCGGCCGCCTTCGCCTGCGCCACCAGCTGCGCCCGCGACGACGTGAACCGGTCTGGCGGCGCGGCATACAGCTGCTCGACGGCGGTGCGTAGGTGCTGGTTCACGCCTCAATCCTCGCCGCTCGGCACCATCGGTCAGCGGCCGGTGCGCCGGCGGTCGACCGGGGTATGCAAGGGTGTGTCGGCGAGGCGTCGGCACGGCTCCCGTCACCAGGAGGACACTGCAGCATGACCGACGGCTCGTCCTTGCGTGGCGACTCGCCGCTCACCCTCCTCGCTCCCGGTGTGCTCGCCGTCCTCCGCCCTGGGAGCACGCGGTGACGCCCCACCCCAGGCGCGCTCGGCTCGGCTGCGGGGGCCGCGCCGAGGCTGGGCCGGAGCTCCCCGGCGGCGGCGCCCGGGACCTGCAGGGCGGGCGGTGACCGGTGCCATGGAGCGTTACCAGTACCTGCTCGTGCTGGGGCTGTGCGTCCTCGTGACCCTGCCGCTCGAGCTGGCCCTCCGCGCCCGGGTCTACCGCCGGGCCCGCTGGGCGGCTGCAGCGGTGCTGCCCGTCGTGCTCGTCTTCTCCGTCTGGGACGTGGTGGGCATCTGGCGCGGCCACTGGAGCTACAACCCGGCCTACGTCACCGGCGTGCGGCTGCCGCTGCGGATGCCGCTCGAGGAGCTGCTCTTCTTCGTCGTCGTGCCGGTGTGCGGGCTGCTGACCTACGAGGCGGTGGGCACCGTGCTGCGGTGGGTGCGCGGGGTGCGCCCGGCTCGCAGCCGGTGGAGGCGCCGTGCCTGAGTACACCGCGCTCGCCCTCGTCTCGGTCGCGGCGACCGTGCTGCTCGCTCGCGCCCTGCGCGTCCGGCTCTTTCGAACCGCCCAGTACTGGCTCGCCCTGGGCATCGTCTTCGCCTTCCAGGTCCTCGTGGACGGGTGGCTCACCAAGCTCAGCGCACCGATCGTCGTCTACAACCCGGAGCACCACCTCGGGGTCCGCTGGCCGTGGGACATCCCCGTGGAGGACTTCCTCTTCGGCTTCTCGCTCGTCACGAGCAGCCTGATCCTGTGGGAACGTCAGAAGGAGCGGAACATGACACCAGCCCGACCCGTCGCCCGCGGCGAGGTGCCGGAGGCCTTCGACGAGGTCGCGGACCGCTACGACCTCATGGTCGCGCTCAACCCCGGCTACCACGCCCACCTGCGGTCCTCCGCCGAGGCGCTCGTCGCCTCGCTCCCCCGCGTCCACGGCCCCGACGCGCCGGCGCCGGCGCGCGTGGTGGACCTCGGCTGCGGGTCGGGGGCCTCCACACGTGCCCTGCTCGACGCCTTCTCCGCGGCCGGCCGGCCCGTGGAGGTCGTGGGGGTCGACGGGTCCGCCGGCATGCTGCGGTCGGCTCGGGCCAAGTCGTGGCCACCCGGGGTGTCCTTCGTCCAGGCGCGCGCGGAGCAGCTCGTGGACCGGCCGGACCTGACCGGGCCGGGTGGGCTCGACGCCGTCTTCGCGGCATACCTCGTGCGCAACGTGCCCGACCGGGACGCCCTGCTGCGGTCGCTGCGCGCCGTGCTCGCGCCGGGCGGCGTCGTCGTCGTGCACGACTACTCGGTCGCGGGCCGCGCGGTGCCGACGGCGATCTGGACCGCGGTGTGCTGGGGCGTCGTCGTGCCCCTCGGCTGGCTCACCTCGCGCCGGACGCGGCTCTACCGCTACCTGTGGCGCAGCGTGCTCGACTTCGACTCGACCGCCCGGCTGATGGACCGGCTGCAGACCGCCGGGTTCGAGGACGTGCGGACCCGGACGGTGCGGGGCTGGCAGCGCGGCATCGTCCACACCGTCTCCGGTCGCCGGCCCGCAGCGGCCCGATGAGGGGACCGACGTGGCGTCCCGGCCTCGACCGGCGGGCCGTGCGCCACCCCGCCCGCCCGCCGGCCCCCGGAGGCCGCGCCACGCGGCCGCCCACGGTCGTCGTCGTCGGTGGTGGCATCGCTGGGCTCGCGGCGGCCACCGGGCTCGCCGAGCGGGGCGTCCGGGTCACGCTCGTCGAGCGGGAGGACACCCTCGGTGGTCGGGTGCGCTCCTGGCCCGTCACCCTGCCCGACGGGCGCACCGCGGCCATGAGCCGAGGGTTCCACGCCTTCTTCCGGCAGTACTACAACCTGCGCGCCCTGCTGCGCCGGTCCGACCCTGCGCTGGAGCGGCTGGGAGGCGTGCCCGACTACCCGCTGCGGCTGGCCGGCGGTCCCACCGACTCCTTCGCCCGCATCCCACGCACGCCGCCGCTGAGCGTCGCGGCCTTCGTGGCGAGAAGCCCCAGCTTCCCCCTGTCGGCGCTGCGCGCGGTCGACGTGGACGCGGCGCTGGGCCTGCTCGACGTGTCCTTTCCCGAGACGTATGCCGCCTCCGACGGGGTGAGCGCCGCCGAGGTGCTGGACCGGCTGCGGTTTCCGGATCAGGCCCGGCACCTGGCCCTTGAGGTCTTCGCACGCAGCTTCTTCGCCGACCCGCGGGACTTCTCCGGCGGTGAGCTCGTCGCGATGTTCCACACCTACTTCACCGGCTCGGCCGAGGGGCTGCTCTTCGACGTGCCAGACGCCGCCTATGACGTGGCCCTCTGGCAGCCCCTCGCGGCCTACCTACGACGGCTGGGGGTGCAGGTCCTGCCGGGCCGAGAGGTCGTCGCGATCGAGGACCGCGGGGCCGAGCTCGCGGTGCGCCTCGGCGACGAGGACGTGCTTGCCGCCGACTCCGTCGTGCTCGCGACCGACCGCGCCTGCCTGCAGCGCCTCGTCGCGGGGGCCCCCTGGCTCGGCCACGGCGAGTGGCGCGCCCGGGTGGCTGCGCAACGCACCGCCCCGCCCTTCGCCGTGTGGCGGCTCTGGCTGGACCAGCCTGCCGCATCCGGCACGGCGCCCTTCCTCGGCACGAGCGGCTTCGGCCCCCTGGACAACATCTCGTTCGTCGACCGGCTGGAGCGTGAGGCGGCGCAGTGGGCGGCCGCCAGCGGCGGGTGCGTCGTCGAGCTGCACGCGTATGCCCTGCCGCCCGGGTCCGGTGGCGAGGCGCTGAGGACGGAGCTGCTGCGCCAGCTCCATCGGGTCCACCCCGAGCTCGCCGGGGCTCGGACGATCTTCGAGCAGTGGCTGGTTCGCGACGACTGCCCGCTCGCCGGCACCGACCCGTGGGCGGGGCGGCCGGGCGTGCTCACGCCCGACCCCCGGGTGGTGCTGGCCGGTGACGGGATCCGGTGCGAGCACCCGGTGGCCCTCATGGAGCGCGCCGCCACGACCGGGTGGCTGGCGGCCAACGAGCTGCTGGCGGCACACGGACTCGCCGGCCACGACGTGTGGACGGTGCCCGTGCGCGGCCGCCAGCAACGCGTCGCCCACGCCCTGCGCAGCGCCTTGGCCCGCGCGCCCCGCAGGCGCCACCGGCCGGCGCACTGCTCCTGACGGCGATCGGGCGCGCTGCGTCCGGGTCGCGTCCGGCCCGCGTCCGGCCCGCTCAGACGCCGTAGGACTCGCCGCGGGCGCGCAGCTGGGCGCGCCGCTCGGCATACGCCAGGTCGTCCACCCAGAGCCGGCTCGCCGTCGCGGCGACCGCAGGGCGCAGGAGCGGGGCGAGCAGGCGCGCGACGGCGAACCCGCGCCGCGCCGACGTGGCGATCGTCGCCTCGGTCACCACGGTCCACGGGGCGCCGAGCGCGTCGACGCCGAGGGACGTCGCGTGGGTCTCGACGACGCTGCCTGCGCCCTCCCCGTCGGTGATCGTCATCGCGATGGTTCGCGCATCCGGGCAGGTGAACTGCGCCCGCACCGGGACGCCCCACCGTCGCGAGACCCGGAAGGCGACGTCGACGACCAGGCGCGCATCGTCCGAGGCGTCGTCGTCGACCGCGAGATGGGAGAAGGCGTAGGGGTGATACCAGGCGCCGTGCCACGGGTCGAGCCGGTTGGCGATGACGTCCGACGGCTCGCAGCGGCCGCGGACGGCGACCACGGTGGCGAAGGACGCCCCGGCGGACGGGCGAACCGGCAGCGTCGGACGGTCGGTGGGCTCCTCACCGGGGGTCGGCAGCTGCACCCAGAGGAGCACCCCGTCGTCGTGGGCGGCATACGGCTGCCAGCTCCTGCGCCCGCGCTCACCGCGCGCCATGCCGTGCCACCGGCACAGCATCGTGCCGCCGATGACCTCGCACCCGTCGAGCAGCGCTCCGAGATGGGGGCAGGCGCCCGGACCGGCGAGGGCGCGACCGTCGGCCGCACGCCAGAGCGCGACCTCTCGGCCGTCGACCAGGCGCACGAGGGATCGGTCCGCGGCCAGGTCGCTCGAGGCGCCCACGACGTGCCAGCCGCCGGGGCTGCGCTGCTGCGCCGTCTCG
Source organism: uncultured Intrasporangium sp. (assembly GCA_937873285.1). Lineage (GTDB taxonomy): Bacteria > Actinomycetota > Actinomycetes > Actinomycetales > Dermatophilaceae > CALMNV01. The sequence goes on from CALMNV010000245.1 coordinate 6,644, forward strand.
AGGGCGCGGCGGATCCGGCCCGGTCGCGCCTCGCGCCAGGTCTCCCCCAGCCGGTCCCGCGGCGGGACCGGCAGACGCCGCAGCGGGTTGCCCCTCACGCCATGCCTGCCTCTCCGGTGGACGGCCCGAGGGCGAGGATACGTGCACTCACAGCGGCCTTGCGCCACAGGGGGACCCGCGCGCGGGTGGTGAAGACGTCGTAGCAGTTCGCCTCGATGCGGTCGAGAATCCGGGCGTAGAGCACCCGAGCCGTGGCGACGCATCGGGCGGACGCCGGGGGCAGCAGAGGGATGCCGGCGTCCGCCTCGCGATAGAGCCGCCGGTTGCGTGCGACCTCGAAGCGCATGAGCTCGCGCCACGCGGCTGTCGGCTCGCGACGGGCAGGCTCGGCGCCGAAACGGCGCAGATCCTCCTGCGGCAGGTAGCACCGCCCGCGGTCGAGGTCCTCGCCGACGTCCCGCAGGAAGTTCGTCAGCTGGAAGGCCAGGCCGAGAGCCCGGGCGGGAGCGAGGGCCCTCGCGTCGGTCGGCCGCAGCACGGGGAGCATCATCTCGCCGATGACGGCAGCGGACCCGTCCATGTAGCCCAGCAGGTCCTCCCACGTCTCGTATGCCGTCGTCGTGAGGTCCTGCGCCATGGCGCGGAAGAACCGGTCGAAGCACTCCGGTGGAATGCGGCAGTCGCGGGCGGTGCGGGCAGCCGCAGCGAGCACCGGGCTGGAGGTCGGCCCCCCGTCGAGCACCCCGGTGAACGCTGCGGCGAAGTCCTGCAGCGCCGCGCCGGTCGTCGCCGCCCGCTGCGGCGTGCTCGCGCCCGGAGCGTCGACGATGTCGTCGGCGAGCCGGCACAGCGCGTAGACGGCGTGCACGTGACGGCGCTGCTCGGGCGGCAGGAGCCGGGCGCCCCAGTAGTAGGTCGTGCCGTGCCGCCGGGTGATCTCGGCGCATCGTCGGTAGCCCACGGCGAGCCGCGGGTCCCAGGGGGCGGCGGACGGGCTCACCGCCGGCTCCCCGGGATGTAGTGCGCCACCCGCCTGGCCGCGAGCTTGCCGCTGACGAGGACCATGGGCAGACCGACGCCGGGCACCGTGCCGGACCCGGCGAAGAAGAGCCCGGGCACCCGCCGCTCGACGTTGGGGGGCCGGAAGGGCCCGGTCTGCCGGAAGGTGTGCGCGAGGGCGAAGGGGGTGCCGAGGTGCATGCCCATCCGCTCCCAGTCGAGCGGCGTCACCAGCTGCTGCGTCACCACGTCGGTCGGATACCCGTTGGCATGCAGGAACTGCTGGAGCCGCTCGCGCATGGGCTCGCGCTCGCGCACCCAGTCGACGCGACCGGACAGGTTCGGCACCGGCTCGAGGACGTAGAGCACCGAGCACCCGTCGGGGGCCAGGTCGGGCTCGGTGACGGTGGGGACGGTGACCAGGCGTGAGGGGTCCGGCATGAGGGTGCGGTCGCGGACGAGGGCGTCGAAGGCGCCGTCCCAGTCGGCGCCGAAGTGGATGTTGTGGTGTGCCGTCTGCGCATCCGGCAGCCCCCGGACTCCGACGTGCCACACGACGGCCGACGGGGCGTACTGACCGGCGCGCACCGCCCGGGGCGCTCGCAGCTGCGGCAGCAGCCGGTCGTATGCCGTGGGCAGGTCGAGCGTGCAGACGACGGCGTCCGCCCGGACCGCCTCCCCGCCGGCCAGGCCGACGCCGGCAACCGCGCCCCGACGGTCGAGCAGGATCCGCTCCACCGTCGTGCCCAGGCGCACCTCCGCGCCCGCGCGGGCGGCCGCCGCAGCGAGCGCGGCCGCCACTGCGTCCATGCCGCCGTCGGGAAACCAGACGCCCTCGATGGTGTCCATGTAGGTGATCACGGCGCAGAGGGCCAGGGCCCGCGCGGGCGGCAGGCCGGCATACAGCGCCTGGAAGGAGAACAGCCGGTGCAGGCGCTCGTCGCGGAACCGGCTCCGGATGACCGGGCCGAGCCGACGGAAGCCGCCGAGGCGGACGAGCCGGGCGGCCGCTCGGGGCGAAGCGAGCAGGTCGAGCGGGGAGTCGAAGTTCGCGTCGATGAAGGTGGGCATCTCGACCAGGTAGAGCCGGCGGAGCCAGTCCGCGAAGTCGACGAAGCTCGCCGCGTCGGCACTGCCACAGGTGTCGGCGATCTCCTGGCGGAGCGCACGCTCGACGCCCGCATAGAGCGTCATGTACGCACTCGGGCATCCGGCACACTTTCCGGTCAGCCGGACGCGCGCGCCGTTCCCGAACACGTCCAGCAGCTCGATATCGCCGCCATCGGCACGCATCGCCGGCCGGATCAGGTTCAGGACGGATTCAACCCGCTCTCGAGCAATCATGGGAAATCTCCTGGCGGATATCCGTAAGGGCAACGGCGGTGCCATCGGGCATGAGGCAAAACGCCAGTATTCGCCAATGAATTGACGAGCGGAGGGGGCCGGAGCGCGCCCCGTGGCGCGGTTTTTCACCCGAGCAGGGAAATATTCCGCTGCGCCGGCCGCCGGGAGCCGCGGACCTAGGGCACGATCGCGAGCCGGTCGTCGACCTGCACGACACCGGGGGCCGCCCAGGCGGCCCGTTCGGCCTGCTGGCGCTCGGCCCATGAATGGACGTTGCCGCTCAGCACCACCGTGCCGGCGTCCGCCGCGATGTTGATGCGGCGCGCGTCGATCTCGGCGCTGCGACGGAAGGCGGCTTCGATTTGGGCCCGCACGTCCGCCGCCTTCGCCCGCGCCTTGATCACGATCCCGTTGGTGACGCCTGTCACCCCGGTGAGGT
>CALMNV010000246.1 GCA_937873285.1 uncultured Intrasporangium sp.
CGTCGGTTCGCCTGCCCGGGTCTCCGTCCTCACGACCCGTGATCCTCGGCCACGAGCTTGGCGGCGAAGTCGAGGGCCTCGACGGCCTTGGGGTCGTTGAGGTTGGGCGCTCCGTCGGGCTTGACCAGCTCGGCCCCGTTGGCCATCGCCCACAGCGGGAACGCCTCAGGCAGCTTGGGGTCGTAGCCGATGCGCTGCAGTTTGGACCCCTGTGCTGCAAAGAGCTTCTTGGCCGTCGCCTCGAGCGCCGGCCAGTCCTTGGTCTGGATCTCGGCGGCGGTCACGCCCGCCCTCTGCAGGGAGTTGCCGTCGATGAGGTTGGACATGACGACGTAGAACTCCGGTATGCCGTAGGGCTTGCCCTTGTAGGTCACCGAGGCCATCGCCGCCTCGCGGTACTGGCTCGTGTCGATCCCCTGGTCGGTGATGCACTGGCCGAGGGGCTGCACGGCTCCCTTGGCGGCATACGTGCCGAGCAGGTTGCGGTCCATGTAGACCAGGTCCGGCGGGTTGCCGCTCGCCAGCGCCGTGAGGAACTGCTGGGCGTTGAAGTCGCCCTTGTTGTGGGTGACCTTGACGCCGGGGTAGGCGGCGCTGAACGCGTCGATGCGGGCCTTGGCCACCTCGTCCTCACCGCCGAACCCCATGACGTTCAGCGCTCCAGACGGGCTTCCCCCGAACGCTCCGCCCGAGCCTCCCGAGCCGCCCGACGCAGCGGGCGCGGGGCCCGACGAGGACGACCCGCCGACGCCGGCGCAGGCGCCGAGCGTGAGCACGAGCCCGAACGCTGCCAGCGGAACAAGACGATTGGAACGCATTCAGCAACCTCCACCTCTCGGCGGCCCGGGCGTGCCGCTTCTGCGCAGTGCGTACCCGGGAGAAGTGCCCGCAAACGAGCGGCGGCCGAGAAGTGGACACCCGGACACGAGGACGCGGCGGACCCGCCCAGCTGGTCGACCCTGGTGGCCGGCTCGGCAGATGGTCAGGCGCCGACGCCGAAGGCCGGCGTCTCCTCCTGCTGCCCGTCCTGCCGGGTCAGCTCGTGGCGCAGCGTGCGCAGGATGCCGACGAGCAGCCGCGACACCTGCATCTGGCTGACACCGAGCGCCGCACCGATCTGCGCCTGCGTGCACTCCTCGACGAAGCGCAGCCGCACGATCTGTCGCTCGCGCTCGGTCAGCCGGGCGAGGGCTCGACGCAGCGCGTCGTGGGTCTCGAGCGCCTCGTAGGGGTCGGCTCCCGGGGACGGCAGCTCGAGCTGCGAGGTGCCGCCGGGGGCGGGGGCGTCGAGGGACAGGGCACGGTATGCCGCGGATGTCAGCCGTGCCTCGCTCACGATGCTGCGCGGCAGCGTCATCGCCTGGGCAAGGTCGTCCAGGCTCGGCTCCCGCCGCAGCTCGTGCAGCAGCAGCTCCTCGTGCTCGACGAGCGCCACCCGCAGCTCCTGCAGCCGGCGAGGTGGCCGGACCGTCCAGCCCGAGTCCCGGAAGTAGCGCTTGATCTCGCCCGAGATGGTGGGGACCGCATAGACGGTGAAGCCCGCGCCCGCCCCGGGCCGGTAGCGCCGGACCGCCTTGACGAGGGCCATCCGCGCGACCTGGACGAGGTCGTCGAGCTCGATGCCCCGGCCGTAGTACCGACGGGCGACCGACTCGGCGAGATGCAGCGTGCGCAGCACCGCCTCCTGCTCCAGCCGCGCGCGCTGGGCCCGGTCGGTCGCGGCTCGGGCGGCTTCGAGCAGGGACTCGACGCCGTCCGGGTCCGCCTCGCCGGGTGGAGCCTGCGGCGGGTCTTCGAGCAGCGCTTCCGACGACGACCTCACGACCGCCTCCTTCCCCTGGGGGACGGTGGCGCCGCTGCTGGACCACATGCCTGGGTTTACCAGACAAGCATCGGTGCAGCGATGGCGCAAGATCGCCGCGAGGGTTTGCGCCCGGCGGCCCGCGGGGACAGGTGTAGGGAGCAAGCGCGAGGTGACGAGAGGCTGCGGCGTGACTGACAGAGAGCGGGCACGGCTCTCGGCTGTCCCAGATCCGCCGGACCGGGCGGACGGGCACGAGCCGGCGGCACAGGACGTCCGTCGCCTCTTCGTGCCGGAGACGACCCCGATGTTGCCGGCGGTGCAGGTGCGCGCCGGCTGCGCCTCCAGCAGCGTGGAGGGTCCGGGGTTCGCCTGGTTCGAGGTGGTGGGCAGGGCTGACCGGGTCTGCATCGTCGTCGGCGACACGGTGGCCGAGGGACTGGTTGCGGCGTCGGTGGCCGCGCAGCTGCGTGGCATCGTCGGCCAGGCACTCGCGGCCGGGGCCGCGCCGGAGGAGGCGCTGGAGCAGCTGCAGCGGTATGCCGCACACACCCCCCAGGTGGCCGGCAGCAACGTCGTGGTCGCCTCGGTGGAGACCGGGACCGGCAGGACTCGGGCGTGCCACCGCGGGCACCTGCCCCCGCTCGTCCTGGGCCGCGACGGCCGGCCACGTGCCCTGGCTGTGGCACCGGCTCCCCCGCTCGGCGTGGCGGGCCACAGCGGCTGCGTCGAGGACCGGCTGCAGGACGGTGAGACCCTGGTCCTGTTCAGCAACGCGATGGTCGACCGGAGCACCGGGTCGGTCGACGCGCGGCTGAGACACCTGCGCCGCGATATCGGCTCCGACCCTGTGACCCCGTTGTCGGCGACGGTGGCCAACGTGCTCGCGCATCGTCTGCGGGACGCTCGGGGGCGCTCTGACGACGCCACCGTCGTGGCCGCCCGCTTCTCGGCCCGTCCCCGCGCACCATTCGACTCGGGGGCCATCCGGTCCCCGGGCGAGCAGCGAGCCGCCCGGCTGGGGCTGCGCACCTGGCTGCAGGATCTCGACGTCGGCGACGACATCGCCTTCGGCATCGAGCAGGCCGTCGCGGCCGCCCTCGCGCACCTCGGCAACGAGGTGCACCCCGTCTCCGACTGCGCGGTGCACGCGGTGGCGGCGTTGGGCGCGGACGGCGCGCTGACCGTGACGCTCCGGCACACCTGCAGCAGCGGCACCGGCGCACAGGAGACGCCGAGACGCGACGAGACCCGGGCTCTGGGACTGATCCTCCTGCTGCACCTGGTCGAGGACGTGGACGTGCAGCGTCCACACGACGGCCGGGGGACCGTCGTGCGGCTGCGACAGTCACTCTCGGCGCCGACGATGTTCGCGCCCTCGGAGCCAGCCATGCGGGCCGCGCCCGCCACGGCGCTCGAGGCATCGCTGTCCCGGGAGGACGCGCACCGGGTGCTCCTTCTGCGGGGAGCGCTGCGGCCCGGCACCCTGGAGGATCTGCGCCTTGCCCTTGCCGCCACGGCGGTCGCCCCGAGCCCGGTCGTCCTCGAGCTGTCCGAGGTCACCGAGCTGGGAGGTGCCGGGCTCGCACTGCTGCACCGGCTGGTCGGAGCCGGAGCGGTGGAGCTGCGCGCTGCCACGGGTAGCCCGGCTGCGTCGGTGATGCGCTCGAGCGCATTGCCCTTCCAGTCCACGCCCGCCCTCGCGACGTGAGGGACGAGGCCGCCCAACCGCCGCGCGAGAGCTGGTCCCGCGTCGGGGATGCGATCGTGCATGCCTGGGAGTGCGGGCCGCTCACGGCGCAACGGGGCACGGTGGTGCTGCTGCCCGGCCTCGGGCTGCCCCGGTATCTGCACCGGGTCAGCTCCGCGGTGGGCGCGCTGGGGCTGCGCAGCGTGCTGCTCGACCTGCCCGGCTTCGGGCGGCGCGCCGGCTCCGGGGTGGCGCCCGACATCGACGAGATCGGTGGCGCCGCCGCCGCGTGGGTGAGGCGGCACGTGACCGGCCCGGTGGTCGTGGCCGGTCACTCGACGGCGGCCCAGGCCGCCCTCGCGGCGGGGCTGCTGCTGCAGGAGTGCGTCGCGCCGCTCGCCGTCGTCCTGGGCGCGCCGACCTTCCGCCCGCCACACCGGCGGTGGGGGCGACTCCTCCTCGCGACGCCGGCGGCATACCGGCGTGACCCGCCGAGCGAGCTGCTCATCGCCGCGCCGGACCTGCTGCGTGGGCATCGCAACGTCGTGCGGGTGCTGCTCTCCGGCATGGCCGACGCGCCCGAGGAGAGCGTCCGGGGGCTGACGGTGCCGCTGGTGCTCACCGCCGGCAGGCTCGACACGTATGCGCCGGGCACCTGGCTGCACACCCTCCGGGCGGCCGCGCTGCGCAGCCCGTCGGTGCGCGTGGTGCAGCTCGAAGGCTCGCACAACAACCCCTACACCCGACCGGCGCAGGTGGCGCGCGTGCTCTGCTCTGCGCTGCCGTGACCGGCGAGCCGGCGGCGCGGCCCGGCGGCGCTCGCGACAGGAGGCCGTCAGGTGAGTTCGCGCCGAGCCACCGTCCCCGCCCGTAGGCCGCGGGTCACCGCTTCGAGGACCCGGCGCGGTCGCAGCGCCGGGCTGGCGGTGCCGGCGCCGTCGGCCATGCCGCGGACGAGCTCGGCGAGCACCTCCCGGGCCGTATGCCGCGGGCGCCACCCCAGCTCCTCACGGGCCCGGGTGGTGTCGACCCACGGCGCCTGCAGGGCCATGTCGACCCAGCCCGGGTCGAGTGGATGCAGGTGAGCCCGCCACGCTGCTGCCAGGACGGCTCGCGTGTGCTCCTGGCGCAAGGGGACGGGGCGCGCGCCGAGAGCCGCGGCGATGTCGTGACCGCGCAGGAGCGGCTCGGCGGCGAGGTTGAACGCGCCGCTCGCCCGCCGCTCCACGACGCGCACGACGGCGTCGGCGACGTCACGGGCATGCACGAGCTGGATCCCGAAGGCCGGGTCCACCGGGACGACCGGCACGTGGCGAAGCAGCGCGCCGGGCACGACGCCCGGCAGCCCGCAGCGCAGCATCGGCCCGCCGGCGGCATACTGCCCGAGAAGCGTCGGGCGCAGCACCGCGGCGCGGTGCTGCGCTCCCGCGCCGGCCACCAGCCGGTCCAGCGCCGCCTCGGCTGCCACCTTGAGCTGGCTGTAGGTGGCGGTGGGCACGCCTGCGCGGGGATATCCCTCGTCGACGAGGGAGGCGGTCGTGCGCGGGGAGTAGACCGCCACCGACGACGTGTGCACCAGGTGCCCCACCCCGACGTCGAGCGCCGCGCCGACCACCCGCTCCAGGAGGGCCACGGAGGCGGCACGCAGGTAGTCGGGGCGCCGCATCGGCTGCAGGGCCCAGGCGAGGTGCACGAGCGCATCGGCCCCGCGCAGCAGCTCGCGCAGGCGCGTCTCGGAGGCCGGCAGCGCCAGGTCGAGAGCCGACCACCGCGCCACATCGTAGGGGGCCACGCGAGGCGGAGGCCGTCGCGCGACGGCGTCGACCTCGTGGCCGCGATCTCGCAGGACGCCGAGCAGGGCGGTGCCCAGGTTGCCGCTGGCTCCGGTGACGACGACCCTCAGCTGGGGCTGGTGTGCAGGCTCACGACCGGGCCGCGCGGGTCGCTCGGTCGTTGGCGCGTTGGATCGCCTCGACGAGCTGCGCCTTGTCCATGCTCGAGCGACCGCTGATCCCGAGCCGCTTGGCGATGTCGTAGAGGTGCCGCTTGCTCGCCGTCGTGTCGACGCCGCCGGCAGTGCCGCGGCTGCCGCGGCTGCCGCGGCTGCCGCGCGCGGCCGACCCCGAGCGAGCGGCCTGCTCGTCAGAGGGCCCCTTCTCCTCCTTGGGCTCCCAGTGGTCGCCCACCTTCTCGAAGGAGTGCTTGACGGAGGCGAAGGCGGTGCGGTGGGCACGCTCACCCTCGCCGTACTCCTCGACCGCCGAGTCATGGGTCTTCGCCCAGGTCTGCTGGGCCTTCTCGGGCGAGCGCCTCAGGGTCGAGGGCAGCTCCTCCTTGCCGGGCATGTGCGTCCTCCTCTGTCGCAGGTCGGCCTGTCCCACTGCATACCCGGGAACGGGCGAGGCATGCCTCTCCCGGGGGGCCACCCCCTTCAGGTCAGCGTGAGCAACGCCCGCGCGTAGGCGCACTCGGCGTCGACGTCGGTGACTCGCGTGATGTCCGCGTCCGAGTCGGCGTCGGCGGCGTGTGGAGCGAGCAGGGCCACGGTCCAGGACGAGCCGTCCCGGGAGAGCCGACGGAACCGGTCGCCGAGAAGCGCCCGCAGCTGGTCCTCACGCGGCAGCCACAGGGCGGTGTCGAGCGTGACGGAGTCGAGCGCCCACTCCGTGGTGCCGTTGAAGCCGAGCAACGGCTGGCCGTGATAGCTGTGCACGTCCACGGTCAGCTCGCTGATCCAGAACACCTCGCCCGCCACCCCGGGCTGGTCGATGGTGAACCGGTCTCCGGGCTGCGGCTCCCACAGCACACCACCGGCCACGAGGCGGCGGGCCAGGTCGATGGTGATCATGGCACCACGCTACGACCCCGGCCCGCCGACCGGTGCTCAGCGCTTGAGGAGGAAGAGCGAGCGGTCGCCCCAACGCACCCCGTCGAGCGAGGGGCCGCTGATCCGCACCGGAGCGCCCACTGCGGCGCCGTTCGTCCAGCCCACGCGGTAGAGCGAGCCGTCCACCGTGGACGCGTAGTAGAAGTAGCCACCGGTGACGAACGCGCCGCGGGCGTCGCGGAGGTTCACGCTGCTCGACGCGACGAAGGTGCGCTCGTCGACGATGCCGCTGTCGGGGGAGAACCAGCGCCACCGCAGCTGCCCGCTGCGCGCCAGGGTGTAGTAGAGCCGGCCGTCGGCGTAGAACATGCTCGTCAGGTCGGGGATCTGGCCGTAGAGGGTGGGCAGCCTGCCGTTGAAGGTGCCGCCCAGATTGTCGCTCACCGTGGCCCAGGCGGGGTCGTGATAGGGGTTGATCTTCACCGCCGGGCCCCATGTGTCGCCCGTGAACGTCCGCGAGTAGAGGAAGCCGTCGGTGGCAAGGGCGTAGAACACCTTGTTGCCGACCATGAAGGCCCCTCGTGTCTGCGACCACGGCACTCCCCCGCCCGGCGCGGGGGCCGGCGCGGCGCTGACGCCCGTCGTGGTCAGTCCGACCCGGTAGAGCTGGTCAGACGCCGACCCCCCGACCGACCCGCCGCGAAAGACCGACCCCGGCAGGGTGCCGACGGTCGTCTCCGCGAGCGGCTGCCCACCGGCATACGGGAAGAGGGCGATCTTCCTGCGCAGGTAGGCCCGGTTGCCGATGTAGTCGGTGTTCGAGCCGATCCAGAGGCCCTCGGCCGTGGCGAGGAGGGCGTAGACCGCCTTGCCGGGAGGGTTGCGCCCGGGGTTCCACTGCAGCGGGCGCCCGCTGGCCGGGTCGAGCGCGACCAGGCCCGGACGCGGCACGGCTCCCGGGCCGGCGAAGTCGGAGCCGAAGGGGTTGTTGGCCCACCGCTGGTGGCCGCCGACGTAGACGGCGTTGCTCGTGATCTCGGTGCCCCAGACGGTGTCGCCGCCGGTCT
>CALMNV010000247.1 GCA_937873285.1 uncultured Intrasporangium sp.
GGGAACACTGGCAGGTCAACATCCGCAAGTTCGTCGTCCGTGCCGATCACCTTGACGACCTCGTGCGTCTTGGCACCCTGACCCGTCACGCCGCCGCCTTCCTCACCGCCGCCGTGGCGAGCGGGCTGAACATCCTGGTGGCCGGCGGCACGCAAGCCGGCAAGACCACCCTGCTGAACTGTCTCGCCGCCGCCATCCCGCCGCGCGACCGCGTCGTCACGTGCGAGGAGGTCTTCGAGCTCAGGATCCCGCTGCGCGACGTCGCAGCCATGCAGTGCCGGCAGCCGAGCCTCGAAGGGACGGGAGAGGTCCCGCTGCGACGCCTCGTCAAGGAGGCCCTGCGGATGCGCCCAGCGCGAATCATCGTCGGCGAGGTTCGGCAGGAGGAGAGCCTGGACCTGCTCATCGCACTCAACAGCGGCGTGCCGGGGATGGCGACGGTGCACGCCAACAGCGCCCGCGAGGCGGTGACCAAGCTGTGCACCCTGCCGCTGCTCGCCGGGGAGAACGTCAGCAGCCGTTTCGTCGTCCCCACCGTGGCCGGCTCGATCGACATCGTCGTGCACATCGCGCTGGAGCGGGACGGGACCCGCCGCGTCCGCGAGGTCGTGGCAGTCCCCGGGCGCACCGAGGGGGACGTCGTGGAGATAGCGGACCTGTTCGTGGCCTCCGGCGGACGACTTCGCCGGGCGGACGGGTTCCCGCCGCATCCCGAGGCCTTCGAGCGCGCCGGCTACGACGTCGCTGCTCTCCTTGCCCGTCAGGAGTCCTGACCGTGTCGCCGCTCGTCATCGGACTGCTCTTCGGAGCCGGCGTGTTCTGCATCTACTGGTCGTTCTGGCCCGCGCCCGAAGCCATCCGCCCCCGACGTCGCTCCGGCTTCCGGGTCCGTCTGCAAGACAACCTCGCCCAGGCGGGTTACGCCTCCGTGACGCCGACGAACATCGTGGGAGGCTCCGCGGCGCTCTTCGCACTGGTCTTCCTTGCCGGCATGGTGTCCATCCGCGTCGTTCCCATCGCGCTGTGCTTTGCCGGGATCGCGGGCGGTATGCCGCTCACCCTGGTCCGCATGCGGGCGCGCAGCCGCCGCAACAAGCTGCGGGACCTGTGGCCGGACGCCGTCGACAACATCACCTCGGGCGTGCGGGCCGGACTGGCCCTGCCCGAGGCTCTCGCGCAGCTCGCGATCCGAGGGCCTGAGGAGCTGCGGCCAGCCTTCGCCGCCTTCGCCGAGGACTACCGGGCCACCGGCCGGTTCCACTACTGCCTCGACCGGCTCAAGGAGCGCCTCAGCGATCCGGTGGCCGACCGGCTCGTCGAGTCCTTGCGGCTGGCCCGTGAGGTCGGCGGGAGCGACCTCGGGAGGCTGCTACGCACCCTGTCCGCCTTTCTGCGCCAGGACGCTCGGACTCGCGCCGAGCTGGAGACGCGCCAGGGATGGACCGTGAGCGCCGCGCGCCTCGCGATCGCCGCGCCATGGATCGTGCTGGGGATGCTCGCCCTCCGCGGCGAGTCGCTCACGGCGTACGCGCGCCCGGCGGGGTGGGCCATCCTCTTCGCCGGGGCCGCGGTCTGCCTCGTCGCCTACCGCCTTATGGTGCGCATCGGCCGGTTGGCCGACGAGCAGAGGGTGCTGCGATGAGTCTCGCCGGGATGACTGCACCGGCCGTGGCGGATGCGCCATGGTCGTGGATGGGTGCGGCCACGGGCGTGCTGCTGCTGAGCGGCGTCACCCTTGTCGCGTCGTCGGTGCCCGCGATCCGGCGCCCACGTCTCGACGACCGGCTCGCGCCCTACCTCCGCGACGCGGCGCCGCCGTCCTCGCTGCTGCACCGGACTCCGCCGCCGCGCGGACCGTTCGGACTGGGCGAGCTGCTCGCGCCGTACCTGCACTCGTGGGGACACGTCGTCGAACGGCTCCTCGGTGGAGGTGCCTCGGTGGTTCGTCGGCAGCTGCGCGCCGGGCTTCCTGCCGACCTCGAGCGGTTTCGCGCAGAGCAGGTCGTGTGGGCTGTCGGCGGCACCGTGCTCGGACTGGCCGCCACGGGTGCCGCCGCCGTCGCTCAGCGCCAGTGGTCCCTTCCGCTCCTCGTCGGCCTGGTGCTCGTCGGCGGTCTCGGCGGCGTCGTGATGCGTGACTACCTGCTCTCGCGCGCGGCGGCTCGGCGGGAGGAGCGCATGCTGGCCGAGTTCCCGACGGTGGCGGAGCTCCTCGCGCTTGCCGTGAGCGCGGGCGAGGGCGCCACGGGAGCGTTGGAGCGCGTGTGCCGACTCTCCAGCGGTGAGCTGGCGGACGAGCTGCGCCGATGTCTCGCCGACGCCCGGGCGGGGGCCAACCTGCCCAGTGCGCTCGAGGGCCTCGCCGGTCGCACCGGGCTGATCAGCCTGAGCCGCTTCGTGGACGGCATCGTCGTCGCGGTCGAGCGAGGCACGCCCCTCGCCGACGTGCTCCGCGCCCAGGCGCAGGACGTGCGAGAGGACGGGCGGCGCCTGCTCCTTGCCGAGGGCGGCCGCAAGGAGATCGTGATGATGGTCCCCGTCGTCTTCCTCATCCTGCCGGTCACGATCCTCTTCGCCGTCTACCCGGGCCTGAGTCTGCTCAGCATCACCGTGTGACCGCCAGCCACCCGATCCACGACCCCATCCACGACCCGATCCACGCCACACCTCACCCCAGGGAGATTTCGATGCAGACCCTTCTGGCGGCCACCCGCAGACGACAGCGGGCGCTCTCGGCCAGGCTGATGACGAGGCTCGGCGGTCCACGAGACCGTGGCGACGTCCCGGGCTGGGTGCTCATCACGCTGATGACGGCCGGCATCGTCACGGTGTTGTGGGCCTTCGCCGGGCCCAAGCTGCTCGAGCTGTTCGACCAAGCCGTGTCCAACGTCCGTGGACCGAACGGCTGACGCCTCCCGCTCCGCCGTCCGGACCGCCTTGGCGACTGACCGGCGGGGAGTCGTCCCGGCGCGGGGCGGTCGTGAGCGGGGCTCGGCGATCGCCGAGTTCGTGCTCGTCAGCGCGCTGCTCCTGATCGTGGCGCTCGGGGTGTTCCAGCTGGGTCTGGCTCTGTTCGTGCGCAACTCGCTGATCTCGGCCGCGTCCGAGGGCGCTCGCTACGGCGCCCGGGCCGACTCCAGCGCGGCCGAAGGCGCGGACCGGACAGGGTCGTTGATCAGGGCCGGCCTAAACGATGCCTTCGCCGGCGACGTGTCGGCCTCGGAGCGGTCCGTCGACGGCATCCGGGTCGTTCAGGTGGTGGTGCGGGCGCCACTGCCCGTCGTCGGGCTGCTCGGCCCCGCAGGTGTGCTCACCGTCTCCGGCCGGGCGTTCAGCGAGCGGCAGGTCACCGGAGCGCGCTCATGACAGACCGCGACGAGGGCCGGGCCGTCATCGAGTTCCTCTTCCTCGGCGTCCTGCTCCTCCTGCCGCTGACCTACCTCGTGCTCACGGTGGCGCGCCTTCAGGCAGGTGCCTTCGCCGCCTCGTTGGCTGGTCGAGAGGCCGGCCGCGCGTTCGTGACCGGCCGGGACGACGGCGACGCCGAGGTCCGGGCGCGCAGCGCTGCCGCTCTGGCCTTCGCCGACTTCGCCTTCGACGGGGGCACCAGCGTCGAGCTCGCCTGCGACGGGACCCCGTGCCTGCGGCCCGAGGGCAGGGTCACGGCCGTCGCCGCCGTGGTGGTGCAGCTGCCCCTCCTGCCCACCTTCCTGGTGGACCGGCTGCCCTCGTCAGTGCGCATCTCGTCCACGCACGTGCAGAGCGTCGACCGGTTCGCGCCGTGAGGAGCGGCCGGGCGTCGACCGACCTCGGCGCGACGGCGGTATGCCGGGCGCTCCGTTCGCAGGGACGCCGCGGTCGCGAGGAGGGCCAGGTCGCGATCCTCATCCTGGGCCTGTTCGCCCTCACGCTGACCCTGATCCTCGGCGGCATCGATGTCACGGCGGCGCAGCTCGCTCGCATGAGGCTGCTCGACGCCGCCGACTCCATCGCCCTGGACGCCGCCGACGCTCTCGACGAGGAGGCTGCCTACCGCAGCGGTCTGCACGGCACCCTGCTGCTGACGGACGCCTCCGTCCAGCGCGCCGCGGCCGCGCACCTGGCGCAGACGCCGCGCCCTTCGGGGATCAGCCACTGGAGCCTGGCGCCACCCACCGGCAGCGCCGACGGCCAGACCGCGGTGGTGACGCTGACCGGCCAGGTGGCGCTGCCGCTGAGCGGGTGGCTCCTGGAGCGCTTCGCCGGCGGGGTCACCATCACCGTCCGGTCGCGGGCCCGAGCGCCGCTGCGGTGAGTGCGCTGCTGCGGGAATGGACCGCCAGATGAGCTCGCATCTCGGCTCGCTCCTCAGCTCGCACCTCGGCTCGCTCCTCAGCTCGCACCTCGGCTCGCATCTCAGCTCGCACCTCAGCGTGCAGACCAGCGCCGGCGGTGCACACCGGCGCGCAACGACGCGAACGGCATACCGCAGGGCTGCCGTAGGCTGGTGCACCGTGGCTGTCGACTTCCCCCAAGAGCTCAAGGAACTGCGCGCGACGATGGACTCGGTGCGCAGCGTCACCGACCTCGAGGGGCTGGGCCGGCGCATCACCGAGCTGGAGGCGCAGGCATCCGCGCCCGACCTCTGGGACGACCCCGACAAGGCGCAGGTGGTGACCAGCGCCCTCTCGCGCGCCAACGCCGAGCGGGAGCGCGTCCTCAGCATGGACAGCCGCATCGAGGACCTCGAGACGCTCGTCGAGATGGGCACCGAGGAGTCCGACCGGGCCACGATGGAGGAGGCAGAGCGCGAGCTCCTCGCGCTGAGGAAGGACGTCGGCGAGCTCGAGGTGCGCACCCTGCTCTCGGGGGAGTACGACGAGCGCGAGGCGGTGGTGACGATCCGGGCCGGCGCGGGCGGCGTCGACGCCGCCGACTTCGCCGAGATGCTCATGCGGATGTACCTGCGGTGGGCGGAGCGGCACGACTACCCGACCAAGGTCATGGACACCTCGTATGCC
>CALMNV010000248.1 GCA_937873285.1 uncultured Intrasporangium sp.
AAGCGACCACTCGAGTATGCCGTGTACACCGCCTTCTTCCTCGGCGTCCGCCGCTCCCCCGCCGAGCTCCGCACCTGGCTCGAGCTGATGAGCGAGGGACGCCGGGAACGGTTCCGCCGATACGCACCCGACCATGACGACCACCACAACGGCGGGTAGCACGGCGGGCAGCACGACGGGCCGCACGGCGGGTAGCACGGCGGGCAGCACGACGGGCAGCACGACCGGCCGCACGACGACCGCTGAGCGTGCCAGCCCGCCCCGCCCGGTGGGGGCGGGGTGCTGGGCTGGGCAGCTACGGGTGCCAGGTCACGGTGGTGGCGGTCACCGTCGGCACCAGGTCGTGGCGGTGGACGTAGGTGTGGTGGCGCGGGCACAGCAGACAGGTGTTGAGCAGCGACGTCCTCCCTCCGCGGGACCAGTGGCGGCCATGGTGGGCGTCGGTCCACTGCGGCGGGATCGTGCATCCGGGGAAGGTGCATCCCTGGTCCCGTTGCCACAGTGCGACTCGAAGGCCCGCGGTGACCAGGCGCCACTCCCGTCCCACGTCCAGAGGCTCGCTCTTGCGCCCGAGCACCATCGGGATGATCGCCGCGTCGCAGGCGAGCCGCCGGACCGTTTCCGGCGAGAGGACGTCGCCTGAGAGCGTCACGCCCGCTCCGCCGAGCGCGCCGGTGAGCACCTCATGGTCGATCGTGACGATGACCTTGGCCTTGTCCGTCTTCGGGACCTTCTCCGCGGCAGCCACCCCCCGGGCCACCACCGCGACGAGGGCGTCAGCGCGCCGCCGGGCGGGGGACCGCGGGTCCTGCTCCAGGGTGTGGCCGTGTCGGTCCTTGGTGGGGCACGGCATCGACAGCGGGTCGATCGCGGACTTGAGAACTGCCGCCGCCTCGGGGTCCAGCGTGCCGCGCATGGTCACCATGCCGGTCGGCGTCGGCGGCGAGAACCACAGCCCGCGGGCGGCGACACGCCCAGTGTCGAGGCGGTCCTCGTCCCGAGGTGGCCGCACCTGCTCGGCGTGGTGTCGCGCCAGCCGAGACAGCTCCTCGACCGTCGCCCCGGTGGCCTGGCTCAGCAGGTCCGTGACCGCGGCCGCGAGCTCCTCAGGGTCGGCCACCGGCGCCGCCTCGTCGTAGAGGGAGATGACCCGGGCCGCCTTCGCCACGGTGACGTGCTGCATCGCCACGCGGGCGGCGAGCTCGCGCCAGCGCGGCTGGGTGAGTGCGCGAGCCACCGTCAGCACGTCCTTGGCCTGGCCCGCCGACAGGGTCGGGTCCACCGACCGCAGCCAGTCGACCCTGGACAGGCCGGCGGGCGAGTCGACACCCCGAGCCTCGAGCTCTGCGACCACGGTGACGAGAGCGACGTCGTGCCCGGCTCTGGCCGCGCCGAGAGAGGTCACGCACGACAACAGCTCCGCCTCGCCGTGTCGGGCGAGCGACATGCCCACCGTTGCCTCCAGCAGCACGCCCATGGCCGGCATGCCGTCGGGCGGCTCACCGGCGAACGGCTCGGCTTGGGGCAGGGTGACGGGCGTCGCGTCCGCAGGCAGGCTCTCGTGCTCGAGCCAGACGACCTCGCTCGGATGCACCCGCACCTCGTCACCGGCGGCGACGAAGCGCCACGGCCCCGCCCGCAGGCGCGTGGCATGTCCGCGCACCGCCGAGCCACCATGCCCGGGCCGGCGTCTCCGCGACGGTCGCGCGCTGGGTCTCTGCTCCTGACGCGATCTCCTGCTCGGGCCCGGCGAGCCGCCGGGCAGCGGCATCGCCGCCCCCGCAGCCGCCGGTGGGTCGCCGCATTCCTGGCTCAGTGCCGCCCAGAAGCGCGCCGCCGCCGCGCGGCCGTCGGCCTGGTGCCGCGACTGGACCTCCGAGATCTGTCGCCGTAGCCCGTCGATCGTGCCCTGCTCTGCCATGCCTCAAACATACGTTCGACCACCGACAGGGCTCGTCGGCTGTCCACAGCTGCCGCGCCGCCGGTCAGCCCGACGGGCGCCGGCGTCGCGAGCTCGCCTCCCGCACCAGCACGGCGGCCAGCTGCGCCGGCTCGACGAAGACCCGGTGCGCGTTGCGGCCCGGGTTGCCGACGAGCCGGTAGAGCCACTCGAGCCCCATCCGCCCGACCCACCGCGGGGTGTGCACCTGCTCGCCGGACAGGTAGTCCAGACAGCCACCGACGTTGGCGACGACACCGTGGGTCATCGCGCCCTGGTGCTCCTCGATCCACCGCTCCTGGACCCCCATGCCCATCCCGACGAGCACGAGGTCGGCCTCCGGCAGCTCCCGCGCGATGGTCGTGCGCGGCCCGGAGTCCCGCTGCTCGAGCGAAAAGCCATCGAAGGCCGCCCACCGCACCCGCGGCGCCCGGGTGGTCGCCGCAGCGGCCGCCCCCGCGCTCGACTCCGGGCTCGCCCCCACCGCGAGGACCCGAAGCTCGGGGTTGCCGTCGAGCAGGCGAAACAGCCAGTCGCTGCTGCCCACCCGGTAGCTCCGGTCGAGCGCCGGGTCGGCCCGGTGCAGCGCCGCCCACACCGGCCACCCGTCGGCGAGCACGACGTCCGCCGCGTCGGTGTAGCGCCGGAAGCCCTCGTCCGTGAGGTACAGGTGCACGGCGTGCAGGTTGAGGTTGCCGACCCGCACCACCGGCTTGGGCCGCGACAGCACCAGCGCCACCACCTCCGCCTCGGACATCGGCGTGGCCTCGGTGAGCAGATAAGGGACGCGGACCCGCCCCGGCAGACCCGGACCACGCTGCCGGCCGGCAGCCGGGTCGGGACAGGCGGTCACCGGGTCACTGTAGCCGCCGCCGCCCGGCGACTAGCGTGGGCCGATGAGACAGCGGTATGCCGCCTACGCGCCCCTTCGGCGGGGCCGGAGAGCCAAGCCGCGGCACCTGTTCCGGGCCGCTCGCCCGAGCGCGGTCGGCTGGACGGTGCTGACGCTCCTCTGCGCGGCGGCCGGCTGGCTCGGCGCCCTGCTGGCCCGGCTCTCCGGCGCGCCGCCTCGTCTCGGAGCCGTCGCCGCGCCCGGAGTGGCGCTCGGCGGCCTGTTGCTCGCCGACCGCCGCCGCTGGGGCGCATCCTCGACCAACTACTCGTGGGGTGCGAGCCAGGCCGAGGTGGACGCCATCGTCGACGAGCTTGCCACGCAGGGCGTCCCGGCCTCCAGGACCGCCGACGGGAAGGAGACCGCCTGCCTCACCTACCGCAGCCGCGACACCAAGACCGTCGACCGCGTGCTGCGGCGACACGGCATACCGGCCCTTCGCCCACTCTAGCGGCGCCCCACGTTGCCGGCGAGCAGCTGCCGGGCCATCACCACGCGCTGGATCTGGTTGGTGCCCTCGTAGATCTGGGTGATCTTCGCGTCGCGCATCATCCGCTCGACGGGGAAGTCCTTGGTGTAGCCGGCGCCGCCCAGCAGCTGCACGGCGTCGGTCGTGACCCGCATGGCCGCGTCCGAGGCGTAGCACTTGGCCGCCGCGCCGAAGAAGGGCAGGTCGGCGTCCCCGCGCTCCGACTTCGCCGCCGCGACGTAGACGAGCTGCCGCGCAGCCTCGAGCTGCATCGCCAGGTCGGCCAGCAGGAACTGCACGCCCTGGAAGTCCGCGACGGGGCGGCCGAACTGCCGACGCTCCTTGACATAGGACACCGCCTGGTCGAGGGCGCCCTGCGCGATGCCGACCGCCTGCGCCGCGATCGTCACCCGGGTGTGGTCGAGCGTGCGCAGCGCGAGCTTCAGCCCTGCACCCACCTCGCCAACGACCCGGTCGCCGGGGAGGCGCACGCGGTCGAAGTGCAGCTCCCGCGTGGGGCTGCCCTTGATGCCGAGCTTGCGCTCCTTCTCCCCGAAGGTGAAACCCTCGTCTGACTTCTCGACGACGAATGCCGTGACGTTGCCACCGCGGGGACCGTCGGGGTCGGTGACGGCGAGCACCGTGTAGAGCTGGGAGACGCCGGCGTTGGTGATCCACGACTTCTGCCCCGAGAGCAGCCAGTCCTCGCCGTCCCGGCTCGCCCGGCACCGCATCGCGGCGGTGTCGGAGCCGGCCTCCCGCTCCGAGAGCGCATACGAGATGGTCGTCTCGCCGCGGGCGAGCGGCGGCAGGTAGCGCTGCCTGACCTCCTCGCTGCCGGCCAGCAGCAGCGGCATCGAGCCGAGCTTGTTGACCGCCGGGATCAGGGAGGACGACGCGCAGACCCGTGCCACCTCCTCGATGACGATGCACGTCGCGAGCGCGTCGGCCCCCACCCCGCCGTACTCCTCCGGCACGTGCGGCGCGAAGAAGTCCGCCGCGACGAGCGCGTCGTGCGCCTCCTGCGGATAGCGCGCCTCCTCGTCGACGACGGCGGCATACGGTGCGATCTTGGCCTCGGCCACCGCCCGCACGGCTGCGCGCAGCTCCTCGTGGTCCTCGCTGGTGCGGTAGAGGTCGAAGGACGGGCTCGTCACGCCGTGCATGCTACTCGCGGGCCCGCAGCCGCCGCCGGACCACCCGTGTCCACGATGAGGACGGGCCGTCCCGCACCCCGGGGGCGAGAAACTACGCTGGCCCACAGGTCATGAGCGCCAGCGCCAAGCCCCGGCTCGCTGGCCGGCAACCCTCCAACCGCGGTGGGGTGCCCCGGGTGAGGACCCGGCCCGCGGACGCCGTCCGCGGGCAAGCGCGGAGAGAGCTCTCTCCCGCACCGAGACCGTCGGTGCAC
>CALMNV010000249.1 GCA_937873285.1 uncultured Intrasporangium sp.
GGCTTGGCAGCGCGGCGGCCGGCGTGCCGGCGAACACGAGACGCACCGTCGCTCACATTCCCAGACCGAAGGTGGAGTGCGGGCTGACCCGCACGGTCGGCGGATGCTCCCCCGCCCACTCGGCCGCTCGGATCGCCCGCATCGCGGCCCGGCGAGCGTCGCTGTCGAGGCGGTCGATGAACAGGATGCCGTCGAGGTGGTCGGTCTCGTGCTGCACGCACCGGGCGAGCAGCTCGCTGCCCTCGAGCACGACCGGCTCTCCCCACATGTTCTGGCCCTTGGCCACGACCGAGAGCGCCCGCTTCGTCTCGAAGGTCAGACCGGGCAGGCTGAGGCAGCCCTCGGGCCCCTCCTGCTCCTCGTCGGACAGGTCGAGGGTCGGGTTGACGAGGTGCCCGACGACGTCGTCGACGTTGTAGGTGAACACCCGCAGGCCGACGCCGATCTGCGGCGCGGCCAGTCCCGCGCCCGGAGCGTCGAGCATGGTGTCCTGCAGGTCCTTGACCAGCACCCGCAGCTCCTTGTCGAAGTCGACGACGTCCGTCGCCGGAGTGCGCAGCAGGGGGTCGCCGAACAGTCGGATGGCCTGGACGGACACGGGCAGCTGACTCCTCGAGGACTCGGTGTGGCGCAAGTCTAGGTCGTGCCCGGGGCAGCAGACGCAGCCCCGACCCGCCGCAGTCCCCGCACCGAGGCGGACAGCAGCGCGGCCAGGGAGACGGCGGCATACAGGACCGCGCTGGCGACCAGCAGGGTCGGCACCGACACGACGGTGGCGAGCCACCCGTAGAGGAAGGTGCCCACCGGCATCGCGACGAACGAGCCCAGGGCGTCATAGCTCGACACCCGCGAGAGCACGTCGACGGGGACGTGCTCGTGCAGCGCCGTCGTCCAGCCCACGCTGAACACCTCGATGGCCGCGCCGGCGACGAAGAAGGCGGCGACGAGCGGCACGACGGCCGGGGACACGCCGAGCAGGAGCATCGGCAGCGCCACGACCGCGCAGCCGAGCATCCCCTCCACGAGGGGCCGTCGCTGGGCGACCCGCATCATGACCAGGGTCATGACGAGCGTCCCGAGCGCCTCGGCGCTGAGGGCTGCGCCCCACCCCGGCACTCCGAGCGCCGGTGTCGTCGCGGCGACGAGCGGCCCGAGGACGCCGATGACCCCGATGTGGATGGCGTTGGTGACCCCGAAGACGGCGACGATGACCCACAGCCAGGTGCGGGCGGTGAACTCCGACCAGCCCTCGCGCAGCTCCCGCACCATCGAGGTGCCGGCTCCTCGCCTCGCTGCCTCCCGGGCGGGCAGCCGCACGCGCGTGAGGCACGCGACGGCGAGCAGGTAGCTGGCCGCGTCGACCGCGAGCGCCCAGCCCGGCCCGACCCCGACGACCAGTAGTCCCGCCGCAGCCGGCCCGAGGATGCCGAGCCCGTTGCGGCTGAAGGAGAGCAGCGCGTTAGCCTGCTGGAGCCGCTCCCGGGGCACGACGAGCGGGACGATCCCCATCATCGCCGGCATGGTGAACGCGGAGGCGGCCCCGTTGAGCCCCTCGAGGACGGTGAGCTGGGTGAGGGTGGCGTGCCCCGAGATGAGCAGCGTGGCGGCGGCTCCCTGGGTGAGGAAGGTGAGCAGGTGCGCCACCTGCAGCACGGCGATCCGGGAGAACCGGTCGGCGATCACGCCCCCGGCGAGCAGGAAGACGACCATGGCGAGGGTCCGGACGCCGAGCACCTGGGCGAGCGCCCCGGCGGACCGGTCGACGTGCAGCACGGCGAAGGCGAGCGCCACGGGAGCCATGGCCGACCCGGCGTTCGAGACGCTGCGCGCGGCGAAGTACCACCGGAAGCTGCGGTCGCCGAGCGCACCGAGCGACCCCCGGAGCCGCCGGGTCGCCCCGCTGGGCGACGCAGTCACGGCATACGGTCGACATCGAAGGTGAAGCCGTGCGCCCGGAGCCGCTCGACGAGCGGCCCACCGAGGGCCGTGGCCGGCGTGAGGACCCCAGACCGCGCCGGAGTCGAGTCCCGGTCGAGCAGCAGGCACAGGGCGCTCTGACCGAGCATGACCGCCGTCCCCTCGTAGCCCGGGTCGTAGTCGGCGCCGACCCGGGCGAGGTAGTGCGCACCCGTGCTCGTCGTCGCGCGGATCTCCATCCGGAACCGGCCGCCGGCGCGGGTCTCGGCACTTGGCCCGGCCCCCGGCTTGGGAAGCACCCGGTCGAGCACGGCGCGGGTCGGGCGAAACGACAGGCCGGCGACGACGCCGCCCACCCCGACGGCCATGCCGAGCGCGAGGAGCGGCGAGACCGGGCCGGCGCCGAAGTCGGTGACCTCGCGATAGCGCAGCTGCCGCCCGTAGGACCAGTCGCTGAGCGCGTTGGACAGGCGCACGACCCTCGTGTTGAAGGAGGCCATGAGGAACGGGCCCGTCCAGCGCCCGGTGCCCGGGTCCCGCTCCACCGGCAGCAGACGGCGCAGGCGGCCGCGCAGCCCGGCGGTCCGGGCACCGCCGGACGGCGGCTCCTCCCGACGCCGCGGGCTGAGCCCGTAGGGGTCGGCGAGGACCTTGCGCGCCGCCGGGTCGGCCCGGGCCGCGATCGCCTGCTGGCGCCCCGAGTCGATGGTGCCGCCGCTCAGGCCGCCCCGCAGCGACCGCACGACGAGGGTGGTCTCGCCCAAGGCGCCCTCCCCGTCCTGCGCCGCGCGCTGGGCGAGCAGCAGCACACCGAGGTCTGAGGGGATCGAGTCAAACCCGCACGCGTGCACGATGCGCGCGCCGGTCCGCCGGGCGAGGGCGTCCACCTCGTCGAGAGACCACCGCACGAAGAGCACCTCGCCGGTGAGATCGGCGTATGCCGTGCCAGCCTCGGCACACGCTCGCAGCACCTCCCGGCCGTGCACGGCATACGGGCCGACCGTGGACGCGACGACGGAGGCGCGCGCG
>CALMNV010000250.1 GCA_937873285.1 uncultured Intrasporangium sp.
TCGGGGGCCGGCTGCCGGTGCCGGTCGCGCCCTCGGCCAGCCCGCCCGCCTCGCCGACCGCCTCGCCTCCTCCTGCGACCGCGTCCGCCACCGCCGCCCCGCCGCCGCCCGCTCCAACCATGGCCGCCCCGCCGCCACCCGCTCCGACCATGGCCGCCCCGCGGCCACCCACCCCTCAGCCACCGACCGTGGGGGCGCCGGCCTCGCCGGGACCGGGGCAGCCGTCCCCCTCCCGCTCACCCTCGCCGAGCCCGTCGGGCTCCACCGCCGCACCGGCAACGCCGACGCCGAGCAGGAGCACACTCCCACCGGCGGAGGACCGCTCCTGACCCGGCCCGCCGGCACACCTCCTGACCCGGCCCCCGTGGCACCCCTGCCCCAACTGGGCGGCATACCAGCACGAGGCGCGCCGAGGCACGACGCTGCCCCTCGCAGCAGGTGCCGACGCCGCCGGCGCGTGGTCGCGCGGGCCCTACCGGCCGCCGTGTCTGCGGGTCACCACAGGGCCGCGACGAGGACGTTGACGACCGCGCCGCCGCCGGCGACGTCAAGCTGCGTCCCATGCGGCTGCCCACGTCGAGCGCGGGCGGCGCCGATCTCGGCCATCGCCACGACGGCGAGCGCGACGAGGAGCTTGACCGTGATCTTGGCATAGCTGAGCGCCTGGCCGGGCTCCTTGCTCGCCTCGGCCAAACCCACCAGCGCCAGACCCGTGACGAGCTGGGCGCGCGCCCCCCACAGCACCGTGACCGGGAAGGACGAGCCGCGCCGTGCGACGAGCCAGCCGCCCACGACGGCCGCCATCCCGAGCAGGTGCAGGGCGAGGACGAGCTTGGTCAGGAGATCCATGCGCTCAATCCTAGGTCGGGGCCGCTCCCAGCCCGGCGAGGGCCTCCAGTGTCTGCCACGAGCGGGTCAGGGGCAGGTCGCCGATATCGGGGAAGGCGACCCAGCGGGCGTCCGACGTCGTGCCGCCCACGTCGTGCACGACCGGGTCCACGGGATCCGGGCAGGAGGCGCGATAGACGATGCGCACGGCATGGAAGTCCTCGAGCACTCCCGACGGCGCCCGGCCCACCCAGTGCGACGACTGGACCGCCAGCAGCGGCTCGAGCTCGATGCGCTGCCCCGTCTCCTCCCACACCTCCCGGTGCACGGCCTCAGCGGGCGCCTCCCCGGCGTCGAGCCCGCCCCCCGGCAGCCCCCATTCCCCCGCCACGTGCGTCGCGCTGGTGAACTGCGTGAGCAGCACCCCCCGCTCGCTCGTGACCAGGGCGTACGCGGCCACCCGCTGGTGCAGGGCGCCCACCTCGTCCGCGGACACGCCCGGGTCGCGCCGGGTGGCCACCCGCTCTGGGCGGAGGCCGGCCGCCGGGGTCACGAGGTAGCTCACCGCCAGGGTGCCGTCGCTCGCGAGCTCAGCGCCGAGGGGCGCCGTGGACCGCCAGCCGTGCTGGTGCAGCACCAGCTCGGGGTGCTCGCCGTGCGCCAGGGTGCCGAGGTCGAGCACCTCGCCCCCCGCCACGGCGACCACCCGGATGCCGCCCGGGACGTTCGTCCTCACCGACGCACCGGGGACCTGCGCCGGCCGGCGAGGGCGACGGCCCGCTCATACTCGGCGACGGCCATCGCGGCGACCGCCGGCCAGTCCTGATCGGGACGGTGTGCCACGTTCCAGGCCCGCAGCCGTGACAGCTCCGCCGGGTCGCCGGCGAGGCGGGCGATCGCCGCCGCCATCTGCGCGTCGCCGTCCGCGACCAGCCCGTTCACCCCGTCCCGGACGAACTCACCCACCCCCGAGCCGGCGCGGCCGACGACGGGCAGCCCCACGGTGCGCGCCTCGAGTGCCGCGATCCCGAACGACTCGAGGCGCACGGGCGAGAGGTAGACGTCGGCGGCGGCATACCGCTCGCGCAGCTGCTCCCGCGGCACCCGGCCGGGCAGCCGCACCCACGTCAGGCCGTGCTCGCGGACGTGGCGCTCGACGCGCGCCCGCACCGGCCCGTCGCCGAAAACGGTCAGCTCCAGCGACCCCGGCCGGCCGGTCAGCCGCTCCGCGCGACGCACGAGCTCGAGCAGCGGCAAAGGCCGCTTGCGGGGGGCCAGCCGCATCGCGGTGACCAGGCGGAGCGGCCCAGGCCGGCGCGGGGCGGGGCCGACCGCCCACCGGGCGACGTCGATGCCGTTGGGCAGGACCGCGACGGTCGCGTCCGGCCCGGCGAGCCCCCGCAGCGGTGCAGCCGCGACGTCGGAGACGGCCGAGAGCGCGACGCCACGCGCCGCCCACCGGCGCACCGCCCCCGCGGCGCGGAAGGCAGGGGTCACCGGGCCGAGCATGGAGTGCCACGTCACCGCCGTGGGCAGACCGAGACCCGCCGTCACCCGCACGGCGTCCCAGGCAAATGGGCTGACGACGCCGGTCTGCACATGCGCGACGTCGAAGCCTCCGACGCGCAGACGTCGCCGCAGCTCGGGAGGAGCCAGCGGGTTGACCGGCAGCTCCCAGGGCAGCCGGGCCGCGAGCCGGTGCACGGAAATGCCGTCCACGTCGGTCACCGCGCCGTGACGCTCCCCGTGCGGGCCCGGCGTCGCGGTGAAGACGACCACTTCGTGCCCGAGGGCCCTGAGGTGGCGGGCGAGGTCGTGCGACTGCACCTCGATGCCGCCGAGGCGGGGCAGGTAGCAGTCGGTGAGGAGCGCGACCTTCATGGGGCCACTGTGCCATGGGGCGTCATGGGCGAGGATGGAGCCCGATGCCCCGCACGCTGCTCGCCTTCCACGCCCACCCCGACGACGAGGCCCTCCTGACCTCGGGCACGATGGCGCGCGCGTCGGCGGAGGGCCACCGGGTCGTCCTCGTCGTGGCCACCGACGGCGCGCTCGGGCTGGCGGCCCGGGAGTATGCCGCCGACGGTGGCCTCGCGGCGCGCCGGCTCGCGGAGCTGC
>CALMNV010000251.1 GCA_937873285.1 uncultured Intrasporangium sp.
GGTAGCGCCCGTTCTCGCCGGCGCCCAGGGCCCGCACCGTGGCGAGCGCGTCCTCCGGCGTCGAGTAGAGCTTCTCGTCGATCGCGCCCTCGACGCCGTCCTCCTCGCCGCCGACGACGCCGACCTCGATCTCGAGCACCACGTCGGCCGCCTTGGCGAGCGCGAGCAGCTCCGTCGCGATCTCGAGGTTCTCAGCCAACGGCACCGCCGAGCCGTCCCACATGTGCGACTGGAACCACGGCGTGCCACCGGCCTTCACGCGCTCGGTCGAGGCCGCGAGCAGCGGCCGCACGAAGCCGTCGAGCTTGCCCTTGGGGCAGTGGTCGGTGTGGAGGGCGATGTTGACCGGGTAGTTCCTGGCGACCTGCTCGGCGTATGCCGCGAAGGCGAGCGAGCCGCTCACCATGTCCTTGACCGACGGGCCGGAGAGGTACTCCGCGCCGCCGGTCGAGACCTGCACGATGCCGTCGGAGCCGGCGTCGGCGAAGCCCCGAAGCGCGGCGTTCAGCGTCTGCGACGAGCTGACGTTGATGGCCGGGTAGGCGAACGACCCGGCCTTGGCGCGGTCGAGCATGTCGGCATACACGTCAGGGGTGGCGATGGGCATGGGTCCTCCTTGGCTGGACGGGTCGGCCGCGTCGATCCTGCCACGTATGCCGCGCGGCCGGCGCGGCCGTCCGCGGCCAAGGGGCGCGCCGGCTCACTCCTCGAGGCGGAAGCCGAGCTTGAGCGTCACCTGCACGTGGGCGACGGCGCCGTCGTCGAGGTGACCGCGGATGTTGCTCACCTCGAACCAGTCCAGGTTGCGAACGGTGCGGTTCGCCCGCTCGACAGCGCCCTTGATCGCCTCGTCGATGGAGCTCGTCGACGTGCCGACGACCTCGGTGATGCCGTACGTGTTGCCCATGAGCCGTCCCTCTGTCAGCGGCCCGCGGTGCCGGACCGGGTCGCCCCTCATCGTCGAGGCATGCGCTGCTTCGGTCAAGTCCAGTCCGGAGCGCGCAGGAGCAGCTCGGTGTTCCGGTCGCCCTGTCCCCCGGCCAGCCCGGTGTCCTCCGCGGTCACGTCACGCTGCCATGCATTGGCCGAAAGGCTGCGCGAGAGCGCCGCGAGCGCGAGCGGGTCCGGCGAGGACGGCTGCCCGACCAGAGGAGCTGCGTGATCCAGAACCGTCGTGAAGATCGACAGAGTGCCGTCGCCGTTGAGGGCGAGCTCGACGACTCGGCTCTGCTGCGGCCAGTCGATCAGCGACGCCGTGCTGACCTGCCAAAGTCCCCCCGGCACGGCCCAGTGCCGGGGACGCTGCAGCGGTCGGACCCAGTGCCGGTGGACATGGCCGGACACCCACAGCACCACGTTGGGGTGGCGCAGCAGCAGCTGTTGGACCTCGGCGCCGAGGACGCGATCCTCTCCCTCGGGTGCGTAGCCGTTGGTGAGCGTCTCCAGCGGATGATGGCTGAAGACGACGAAGAGCCGGTCAGACCTGCCACCTGCCCGGGTCGCCCGTCCTGAGTCGTCGAGGACCGTGGAGCTGCCGGCTCTCAGCTCCGCCGCCAGCCACTCCAGCTGGCCCCGGTCGAGCGAGCCGTGCCATCCTCCGTGCGGGTTCACCGTGTCAAGGACCAGCGCGCGGACCGGGCCGGCGTCGAAGGCGTAGGCCGCCTCCCCAGGGGCGGCGCCGGCCAGCCCGTGGCCATGTGGCCGAGACCGAGGCCCGAAGTGAGCACCTACCCATTCGCTCTTGCTGACGAAGCGGCGGTGGGGGTCCGCCGGCACCGGCCGCCCCGGGCCGCTGAGAAGCACGTCCAGGGACGCCGGGCCCTCCTCGCGCAGCGCGCGCAGGGCGGCGAGTGCCTGCACCTGCGAGGCCGCTGCGACCGGCTTGTGTCCCGCAGTGACGAGCGCAGCCGTGGCGGGCGTGGCGGGCACGGTGCCCTGGAGCATGGCGTCATGGTTGCCGTAGACGGCATACCACGGCCTCGTCAGCCCTGAGGCCTCGAACGGCCTGGCGACCTGCTGCCACAGGCCCGGGACCCGCGGAAAGCCGCACAGTCGGTGGGGGCGGTCGTCGTCGGCACCGGGCGGGCTGCCCTCCGGGTGCCAGTACCGCTCGTCGAACCAGTCGGGGCCGCTCCTGCCGACGCCACCACTCGCCTCGCCTCCGGCCTCTCCCGACACCGGATGCACCTGGCCACCCTCGAGCAGCGTGAGATACCAGGCGAGCTCGTTGGCCTGGCAGTTGTCGGTGCTGTCCCCGGTGACGATGGACCAGTCCAGGGGGCGTCCCAGCACCGGCGATGCGTCCACGTCGTTGACGGCCTGCACCATGGCCTCGACCACATGGGTGGTCAAGGGGTCCTGGGGGCGGTAGGTGCCGACGTGGGGAAACTCGCGCCGAGTGGGCAGGTCGGGGTCGGCGTAGCGGTCGAGATACTCCACCCGCGCCGGCGAACGGTCGTCGAGGACGTGCAGGTCGGTGAGGTGCGTGAAGGCAAGCAGGCCGGTGCGGGAGCCGGGCGCGACCTCCCCGGGGTCGGCGAGCTCGGTCCGGACGACCCGGCTCTCGGGCGGCAGGCGAGTCAGGTGCCGGTAGCCGGCCCCAGCCGGGCCGGGCACGAGCCGGGACGACCAGCCGGTCACCGCGGGTCCCGGACCAGGACGGGGTGGCGGCGCAGCTGCACCGCGACGGCCGTGCCGGGCGCAAGTGCGGCCGCCTCGACGCTGGAGACGTCGGCCAGGACCAGGCCACCCTGCGGAGACGACACGCTGATGCGCGTCACGGGTCCGAGGAAGCTGCGCGAGACCACCGTCGCAGCTGCGTCGGCCGGCACGGGCAGGACTGCCTCTGGCCGGATGAGGACCTCGACCGGGGCCCCCGGCGACCGGAGGCGGTCGACCGCGTACTCCAGTCGCTGGCCCAGCACCTCGACGTGCCCGTCCCCGACCACCCGGCCAGGGATCCGGTTCATGGCGCCGACGAACTCCGCGACGAACGGCGTTGCCGGCGCGTGGTAGACCTGCTCCGGCGGACCGAGCTGCTCCAGCCGGCCGGCACGCATGACGCCGACCCGGTCGGCCAGCGAGAGCGCCTCCTCCTGGTCGTGCGTGACGAACAGCGTGGTGATGCCCAGCTCCCGCTGCAGGCGGCGGATCTCCTCGCGGAGCTGGGCACGGACCTGGGCGTCGAGGGCGGACAGCGGCTCGTCCAGAAGCAGCACCCGCGGCGAGACGGCCAGGGCCCTGGCCAGCGCCACCCGCTGCTGCTGCCCACCGGAGAGCTGATGGGGGTAGCGGTCCCCGTGGCTGCCGAGCCCCACCAGCTCGAGCAGCTCGTCGGCTCGCCTGCGTCTTTCGGATGCCGGCTGCTTGCGCACCCGCGGCCCGAATGCGACGTTGTCACGTGCCGTCATGTTGGGAAACAGGCTGTACTGCTGGAAGACCATGCCCATCTCCCTGCGGTGCGCCGGCAGACCCACGACGTCCTGGCCAGCGACGAGCACCCGGCCGGCATCTGGCTGCTCCAGGCCCGCGAGGATGCGCAGAGCCGTCGTCTTGCCGCAGCCGGACGGGCCGAGCAGGGCCAGCAGCTCTCCCGGGACCAGGGTGAGGTCCAAGCCGTCGAGGGCGTTGACGGCGCCATAGCGCCGGCGCAGGCCGAGGAGCTCCACTGGCGTCCCAGCCTGCTGTTGGCGCACGGCCCGAGCGGTGACAGCGGTCATGAGGACCTCCGGAACAGTGACGTGGCGCCGCGTGGTCGGCCGGCGGCGATGGACAGTGCGAGGAGCAGGGCCCAGGAGGTGAGCAGCACCAGGACCGACAGGCCGACTGCCACTCCGGCCTGCTGCTGGCCGACGCGAACCATCCAGGTGGGGAACGTGTCGAACAGCATGAGGCTGGCCATCGTGAACTCGCCGAGGACCAGCGCGGTGGTCAGCAGGGCCGAGCCGACGATGGCAGTGCGGATGTTGGGCACGACCACGCGAAGCAGGACCGTCGGCCAGTTGGCCCCGAGGCTGCGCGCCGCCTCCACCAAGGTCGGCAGCCGGACTGCGCTCACGCCCGCGTCAAGCGCCCGGTAGCTGAACGGCATCGCGAGGGCCACGTACTCCAGCGCCAGGATCGCTGGCGTGCCCTTGATGAGGTTGGGGGCGTCGGCGAAGGCCGTCAGCACTCCCACCACGAGCACGACGACCGGAACGACGAGGGGGAGCAGGCTCAGGGCCTCCACGAGCGGACGCAGGCGCGGCAGCCGTAGATGCACCCAGACGACGGTGGGGACCATGAGGGCCACGGTGATGAGCAGCGTCCCCAGGGCGATGCGCAGCGAGACGGTGAGCATGGGCACGAGCTCGGGCTGCGCCGCGATATCGCGGAAGGCCGCGAGCGAGTGCGTGCCGTTGGGTCCGCGGAGCGCGAACTCCAGCGCTGCCGCGACCGGCACGAGGAAGTATGCGCCCATGGCCCAGAGCACTCCCCGACGCCACCAGGCCCCTCGGCTGCGTCGAGAGGGCGGCGGTGCGGAGGCCGGCTCCGCGAAGGCCGGCGGCGCGGCCGACGTCAGCTCAGCCACCGGCTCGCCCTGCGTTGCAGCAACGTGTATCCGCCCATGAGGGCCGCCACGATGACGATCATCTCCAGCCCGAGGGCCTTGCCCAGGTTCTCCTGGCCCGCGATGACGTTGCCCGACAGGAGCGAGCCGATCTCGATGGGCAGCAGGGGCACACCGCCGTTGGTGAGGGCAGCCGCGGTCGCGTAGGCCGCGAAGGAGTTGGCGAAGAGCAGCAGGAGGCTGCCGAGAAGGGCGGGAAGGAGCACCGGACCCGCGACGTAGCGCCAGTACTGCGGCCTCGTCGCGCCGAGGTTGTGCGCCGCCTCCGCCCACTGGGGCCGCAACCCCTCCAGCGCCGGGGTGATCACGAGCACCATGAGGGGCACCTGGAAGTAGACGTACACCACGACGATGCCGGCGAAGGAGAACAGCGAGAAGCCGGTCGCATAGAGGTCGAGCCCGATCGCCTGAAGCGCCCGGGTGACGAGCCCGATGCTTCCGATGGAGGCGATGAACATGAAGGCCAGTGGCACGCCCCCCAGGTGAGCGAAGACACCGGAAGCCGACGACACCACATGTCGCAGCAGGACAGCGCGTGGCGAGGTGACCACGGCGTTCGCGAGCAGTGCTCCCAGCAGCACGCCCAGCACGGCGGTCACCAACGACAGCTTGAGGCTGGTGAGCAGGGCGGTCAGGTAGGGCTCCTGAAGGGCCGCGGACAGGTTTCCCAGGGTGAACCGGCCCGCGGAGTCCGTGAAGGCGCCAACGACCACCGACACCGTGGGCAGGACGAGGAACACCGACGTATAGGCGAAGAACGGCACCAGGCCGAGGACGGCGGCGGACGGCTTGCGCCGCCCGCCGCCGGTCGGGACAGGCATGCTCAGCCGACCGCCTTCGCCCAGTTCTTGGTCACGTAGGCCTTGGCCGCGTCGATCTGCGCCGTGGTCGGGAACTTCGGTGAGCCGCTCACGGGGGGAAGGGCACTGAGAGCCGCCTTGTCGGCGGTGCCCGCCTTCTCCATGGCCGGCAGTCGGACCGGGCGAGCCTTGCCCTGCAGCCAGATGTTCTGGCCCTCGTCGGAGTAGAGGAACTCCTGCCACAGCCGTGCGGCCGCGGGGTGCGGGGCGCTCTTGCTGACCGACTGGGCGTAGAAGCTGGCGTACAGCGCATCGCTGGGCACGACGACCTTCCAGTCGACCTTGCCCTTCAGCTTCGTGGTCGCAGCCGCGTTGAGGTAGTCCCAGTCGAGCACGACCGGTGTCTGACCGCTCTCGATGGTGGCGGGAGAGGCCTGCACCGGGATGAGGTTCCCCGACTTCTTGAGCTTGCCGAAGAAGTCGACGCCGGGCGCGATGTCCCCGAGGCTGCCCCCGGAGGCCAGAGCGGCGGCATACACCGTCGCAAAGGCGGCACCGGCCTTCGTCGGGTCCCCGTTGAGGGCCACCTTGCCGGCGTATGCCGGCTTGGCCAGGTCGGCGATGGAGGCCGGTGCCGGGGCCTTGGCCGCGTCGTAGCCGATCGACATGTAGCCGCCGTAGTCGTAGACCCACAGGCCGCTCGGCTCCTTCTGGTCAGCCGGGATCTCCTGCCACGTCGCGACCTGGTACGGCGCCAGCAGTCCCTCGGCGGCCGCGCTCTGCGCGAAGGCGGGACCCATGTCGAGCACGTCCGGCGCCCGGTCCTGGCCCTTGAGGGTCTTGACGGCGTTGATCTCGTCCTGGCTGGAGCCGTTCGGGTTGGCGCTGACCACCTTGATGCCGTACTTCGCCTGGAACGCCTTGATCATGGCGCCATAGTTCGC
>CALMNV010000252.1 GCA_937873285.1 uncultured Intrasporangium sp.
TGTCGGCGGTTTCGACCGCAGTCGGCAACTCCGTGGGATCGACGCACGTCGAGACCATGGCGATGCGAATGAGGTCGCAGCACACGCTCGCCTCACGATACGGGAGCGCGAGAAGGCCGGTCAAACCGCTTCTCGGGGGGATGCCCCCTGGCCAACCGCCCAGCATGGCGCAGTT
Source organism: uncultured Intrasporangium sp. (assembly GCA_937873285.1). Classification (GTDB taxonomy): domain Bacteria; phylum Actinomycetota; class Actinomycetes; order Actinomycetales; family Dermatophilaceae; genus CALMNV01. Next base: position 176 of record CALMNV010000252.1, read on the forward strand.
GCCGCTGAGAGCAAGGCGACACGCCGCGCGGCCCGGCTTGGGTCCCGCGCCCTGAGTTGTCATCGGCACCCGGAGTTGTTACTTTCGGCTCTCGGTCCCGCAGGCACCTCGATATGCACAGTCTGTGGACAGACCTGTGGACCCCACCGGCAGCCGGCCCGCACCGACGCATCCCGACGAAGCGGTGGCTCGAGCCGCCTACGAGGCAGTAGCGGATGGATGGGCAAGTTGACGGACGGTGACGCGGACTACGGCCACATCTGGTGGCAGACCCTGCTGACCCTCGACACCGAGGGGCTCCCGGCCCAGCACCGGGCCTTCGTGCGGCTCTGCAGCCTCGTCGGCGTGCTGGAGCAGACCGCCCTCGTGCGGGCGCCCAACGCCTACACCAAGGAAGTCCTGGAGTCGCGGGTCCGCGAGCAGGTGACCGCCGCGCTCGGCAGACATCTCGGCCACCCGGTGCAGCTGGCCGTCTCGGTGGATAAGGCGCTGGAGAGCGACCTCGGCCTGCTCACCCAGGAGCCGACCGGCGAGCCGGGTCTGTCCTCGACGACGCCGTATGCCGCTGCCCCCATCGCCGGTCCGCCGTCGGTCCCGGGCGCAGAGTGGGACGGCATCCGAGACGCCGGTGACCCGCTGCGCGACCTCGAGGCCAGCGCGCCCGCGCTGTACGGCGCTGACTTCGACGAGCCGGCTCCGGGTGGCGGCGGCGAAAGCGGGCCGTTGCGCCATCGGCCGGAGGCACCGCCGGCGGGTGACTCCCGGCTCAACCCGAAGTACACCTTCGACACCTTCGTCATCGGGCCCGGCAACCGGTTTCCGCATGCGGCGGCGGTCGCGGTCGCCGAGGCGCCCGCCAAGGCCTACAACCCGCTCTTCATCTACGGCGAGTCCGGCCTCGGCAAGACGCACCTGCTGCACGCCATCGGCCACTACGCCCGCACGATGTTCCCCAGCGTCCGGGTGCGCTACGTCAACTCCGAAGAGTTCACCAACGACTTCATCAACAGCATCCGCGACGACAAGGCGAGCGCCTTCCAGGCGCGCCACCGCAGCGTCGACGTGCTGCTCATCGACGACATCCAGTTCCTCCAGGGCAAGCTGCAGACGCAGGAAGAGTTCTTCCACACGTTCAACACCCTGCACAACGCCAACAAGCAGATCGTCATCACCTCCGACCTGCCGCCCCGGGCGCTGTCCGGCTTCGAGGAACGGATGCGCACCCGCTTCGAGTCCGGCCTGCTCACCGACGTGCAGCGGCCGGACCTGGAGACCCGCATCGCCATCCTGCGCAAGAAGGCGATCCAGGAGCGGATGTCCGTCCCCGACGACGTGCTCGAGTACATCGCCTCCAACTTCTCCACGAACATCCGGGAGCTGGAGGGCGCGCTCATCCGGGTGACCGCGTTCGCCAACCTCAACCGGCAGCAGGTGGACCTGCCGCTCGCCGAGATCGTGCTCAAGGACGTGCTTCCCCACGAGACGCCGAACCAGGTCACCGCGGCCACGATCATGGCCGTCACCGCGGCCTACTACGGCGTGACGATGGAGGACCTCTGCGGCTCCTCGCGCTCCCGGCAGCTCGTCACGGCCCGCCAGATCGCGATGTACCTGTGCCGCGAGATGACCGAGCTGTCGCTGCCCAAGATCGGCCAGAACTTCGGCGGTCGCGACCACACCACGGTGATGCACGCCGACCGCAAGATCCGAGAGCTCATGGGCGAGCGCCGCGCGATCTACAACCAAGTCACCGAGCTGACCAACCGGATCCGGCAGCAGAAGGCCCAGTAGCCCGCGCCTGGTGCTCCCGAGTCGTCTCCCAGCGGTTGTCCACCGCTTGTGGAAAAGTCTGTGGACCATGCCTCCGGCGTCTCCGGCGTCCCCCGCAGCGTGCGCCGCGCCGCCCGTCCCAGCGGCTGTAGACGGCTGCCGGACAGCGGGGGAGAAAGCTGGGGATGGCGTGTCGACGACGGCCGTCTCGCACCTGCCGCCCTGTGGGCGCCGGGTGGACACGTCGGCGGCGGCAGCCGGGGCGCCCGGCCGTCCCGAGCTCGCCCACAGGCTCGTCCGACCCGGCACGCCGCCGCGACCTGCGCGGATGCCCGCCGTCCACAGCGTCCACAGCACCGACGACGACGACGGAACCCTCTTCTTCAGCGATCCGCCCCGAGGACAACGGTCGTTGGTTGCCCGAGCCGCCCTCCCCCGCAGTGGTGCGCCGGGAGCAGCAGCCACTAGTCTTCGAGCCCGACCGTCCACCGTCCCCAGAGTGAGTGCACCGTGAAGTTTCGGGTTGAGCGTGACGTCCTGGCCGAGGCCGTGACCTGGGTGGCCCGCGGACTGCCGGCTCGACCGCCGGTGCCGGTCCTCGCCGGCGTCGTGCTCGAGGCCGGCGACGAGGGCACGCTGACGCTCTCGGCCTTCGACTACGAGCTCTCCGCCCGGGTCACCGTGCCCGCCGACGTGTCCGAGCCCGGCCGGGTGCTCGTCCTCGGCCGGCTGCTGGCCGAGATCTCCCGCAACCTGCCGGACCGGCCGGTCGACGTCGGCACGGACGGGAGCAAGGTCACCGTCGTGTGCGGTGCGTCGCGCTTCAGCCTGCGCGAGATGCCCATCGAGGACTACCCGACGCTGCCCGCCTCACCGGAGGTGAGCGGGACCATCGCCGGCGACGCCTTCACCCAGGCGGTGGGCCAGGTCGCCGTGGCCGCCGACCGCGGTGACACGCTGCCCATCCTCACCGGGGTGCGGATGGAGATCGACGGCGACAGGGTCACCCTGCTCGCCACCGACCGATACCGTCTCGCGATGCGCGAGCTGACCTGGAGCCCCACAGCCCCCGACGCCAGCTACGTCACGCTGATCCCGGCGCGCCAGCTCGCCGACACGGCGCGGGCCCTGGGCGCCTCCGGCTCCGTGCACCTCTCGCTCGGCAGCGGCGGTGAGGGCCTCGTCGGCTTCGAGGCCGGGCAGCGCCGCACCACCACCCGTCTGCTGGACGGGGAGTATCCGAAGGTCACCTCGATCTTCCCGACGACCGTGGAGACCGAGGCCGTGGTCGAGACCGCCGCCCTGGAGGAGGCGGTCAAGCGTGTCGCCCTCGTCGCCGAGCGCAACACCCCGGTGCTGCTGCGGTTCACGGACGGGCAGCTGACCATCGAGGCCGGCACCGGCGACGACGCCCAGGCCTCCGAGGCGCTCGAGGCGACCCTGACGGGACCGGAGATCGAGATCGCGTTCAACCCGCAGTTCCTCCTCGACGGGCTGCACGCCGTCGGCACCTCCTACAGTCGGCTCGCCTTCACCCAGTCGAGCCGCCCGGCCGTGCTCACCGGCAAGGCGGAGCCGGACGCGGAGCCGGACCTGTCCTACCGCTACGTGCTGATGCCGGTCCGCTTCGCCACGTGACCCCCGGCATGCGGCATACGTCTGGACCCGACGGCCCGGCCCAGCCGTATGCCGCCGGGCTGGCGTAGCGTCGGACCCACGTGTGCGTCTCCTCCCCCTGCAAGGAAGGCCCCGTTATGCAGCTCGGTCTCATCGGTCTGGGAAAGATGGGCGGCAACATGCGCGAGCGGCTGCGCCGCGCCGGGCACGAGGTCGTCGGCTACGACCGCAACCCGCAGTCCGCGGACGTCAAGTCGCTGCCCGCCCTGGTCCGCGCGCTCGACGCCCCCCGGGTCGTGTGGGTCATGGTCCCCTCCGGCGCCCCGACCCGGCAGACCATCACGCGCCTCGCCGACCTGCTCGAGCCGGGCGACCTCGTCATCGACGGCGGCAACTCCCGCTTCACCGACGACTTCGAGCACGCCAAGCTGCTCGCCGCCCGCAAGATCGGCTACGTCGACTGTGGGGTCTCCGGCGGCATCTGGGGCCTCGAGAACGGCTACGGCCTGATGTGCGGCGGTGACAGGAAGTGGGTGGCGAAGGCGATGCCGGCCTTCGACGCGCTGC
>CALMNV010000253.1 GCA_937873285.1 uncultured Intrasporangium sp.
GGGAGGCGCGGGAGGCGGGGGAGGCGGGGCCGCCCGCCAGGGGCCGCCCTCGGGCCCCCGGGTGGTGCGGGCGCGGCTCGACTCGCGCCCGTGGGCGCCGCTGAAGATCGCGAGCGGCTGCGACCGGCGGTGCGCGTTCTGCGCCATCCCGATGTTTCGCGGCGCGTTCCTCTCCCGGCCGCCGGCCGACGTCCTCGCCGAGGCCCGGTGGCTGGCGGAGCAGGGCGTGCGGGAGCTGCTGCTCGTCTCGGAGAACTCCACGTCCTACGGCAAGGACCTCGGCGACCTCACCCTCCTCGAACGGCTGCTGCCCGAGCTCGCCGCGGTCGAGGGCATCGAGCGGGTCCGGGTGTCCTACCTGCAGCCCGCGGAGATCCGCCCGGGCCTGCTCGCGGTGATGGGCGACACCCCCGGGGTGATGCCGTACTACGACATCTCCTTCCAGCATGCCTCGGGGCCGCTGCTGCGACGGATGCGCCGGTTCGGCTCGCGCGAGGCCTTCGTCGACCTGCTGGAGCGGGTCCGCGCTCATCAGCCGGCAGCCGGCATCCGCTCCAACGTCATCGTCGGCTTCCCCGGCGAGACGGAGGCGGACCTCGACGAGCTGGAAGCCTTTCTCGTCGCCGGCCGCCTCGACGTCGTCGGGGTGTTCGGCTACTCCGATGAGGAGGGGACGGAGGCGCAGTCGTATGCCGCCAAGCTGCCCGCCGAGGAGGTGGCGGCCCGGGTCGAGCGACTCCGCTCGCTCGCCGAGCAGCTGACCGCCGAGCGGGCCGAGGACCGCGTCGGCGAGGCAGTCGAGATCCTCGTCGAGGAGGTCGACCGGGACGCGGGCGAGGTCACCGGACGCGCCGCGTGCCAGGGCCCGGACGTCGACGGCGTCACCGTCATGCGCCTCGCGGCGGCCGACCCCCTGCCCGGCGTCGGCACGCTGGTCCGCGGGGTCGTGGTGGCCAGCGAAGGGGTCGACCTCGTGGCCGAGTCGCGTCCCGACGGGCCGACGGGGCAGTGATGACTGTGCGGACCGGGGAGCGACCGCCGCCGCGGCCCACCGACTGGAACGTGCCCAACGCGCTGACGGTGCTGCGCATCCTGCTCGTGCCGGTCTACGGGTTCCTGCTCCTGCAGGAGGACGGCAGCCAGCCCTGGTGGCGCTTCTGGGCGTGGATCGTCTTCGTCGGGGCCGCGATCACAGACGGGATCGACGGCCGGCTGGCACGCAGCCGCGGGCAGATCACCGACTTCGGCAAGGTGTCCGACCCGATCGCGGACAAGGCACTCACCGGGATGGCGTTCATCGGCCTCTCCCTGCTCGGGGTGATCTGGTGGTGGGTGACGCTCGTCATCCTCGTCCGGGAGCTCGGCGTCACGCTGCTGCGCTTCGTCGTCATCCGCCACGGAGTCATGCCGGCCGGCCGGGGGGGCAAGCTCAAGACGATGCTGCAGACGCTCGCTTTGGCGGCGCTGACCTTCCCGCTCCACGTGCTGCCGCTGGCCGAGGTGTGGCGGTGGGCGGCATACGGCATGCTCGCCGCAGCCCTCGTCGTCACCGTCGTCACCGGCGTGGACTACCTCTTCAAGGCCGACCGGCTGCGCCGCTCGAGCGCGCGCACTGCCGCCCGCCGGGCCGCGCGGCGGGCCGCCCGCTCCGGCTGAGCCTGCGATGGACGCGTCGCTGCGCATCGTGCGCCGTCTCACCATGGTCGGCGAGACCGTCGCCTGCGCGGAGTCGCTCACCGCCGGCCTGGTCGCGGCCGCGCTGGCCGACGTGCCGGGCGCCTCGGCGGTGCTGCGCGGCGGCGTGGTCGCGTATGCCGCCGACCTCAAGGTCGCGCTCCTCGGCGTGGACCCGGCACTGCTCGAGCGGCTGGGCACGGTCGACCCGGCGGTTGCGGCCGCCATGGCCGCCGGGGCCCGCACCCGGCTCGGCGCGACGTGGGGACTGGCGACGACCGGCGTGGCCGGGCCGGGTCCGTCGGAGGGCAAACCGGCCGGCACGGTCGACATCGCCGTCGCGGGGCCGGCGGGAATCCGCACCGAGCGCCTGACGTTGCACGGGCCGCGTCCCCAGGTGCGGGCCGAGACCGTGCGTCGCGTCCTCGAGCTCGCGGCCGAGGTCGTGCAGGCGCCCGCCGACGGCGAGGAAGGCTGCGCTGCGCCAAACCTCCGGGACGACCAGTCGGGCAGGCGGTACGGTAGGAGCGGACGGACCCCCGTCGAGGGTGACGCTCGCACCAGGCCCCCCCCATCCGAGGACACCCCCTCCGACGGCACCACCTGACGCACCATCTTCCATACCATCATCCAAGACATCCAGGACATCGAGGACGACACCGAGGAGGACGACATGACTCTGCTGCGACGTGAACTCGGTGACGTCCTGCGCGAGCGACGCCGAGCCCAGGGCCGCACCCTGCGGGAGATCTCGGCGACAGCGGCAGTGTCGCTCGGCTACCTCAGCGAGATCGAGCGGGGTGAGAAGGAGGCGTCCTCGGAGCTGCTCGCCTCGATCTGCGGGGCGCTCCAGCTGCCGCTGTCGAAGGTGCTGAGCGACGTCTCCAGCCGCATGGCCGAGTCGGAGGAGCTCGCGCCCGCCGTGCCGCTGCCCGTTCCCACCGACACCGTCGTGTCGGCATCGGCCGCCTGAGCCCGCCATGTCGGTCTCCCCGTTCCGGGCGCTCGAGGCTCTGCTCGAGGACACGGCTCGCTCCGGCGGCACGGTGTCGGTGTGGTGGAGCGACCTGCTCGGGGTGCGCTTCGCGCGGGGAGCCGACGTCCCGCACTACGCCGCCTCGACGATGAAGCTGCCCCTGGTGCTCGCCGCCATGCGTCGGGCGGCCCGAGGTGAGCTGCAGCTGTCGGCCCCGGTGCAGGTGTCCAACGAGTTCCGCTCCGTCGCGGACGGCTCGACCTACTCCCTCGACCCGTCCGAGGACGAGGACCCGGGCACGTGGGCCGCCCTGGGCCAGACCCGCACGCTCCTGCAGCTCGCGGACCACTCGTTGACCCACTCGGGCAACCTCGCGGCGAACCTCCTCCTCGAGGTGGTCGGCCTCGACGAGGTCGCCAGGGTGCTCGAGACCGTCGGCTGCTCGCCCGCCACGGTCGTCGGCCGCGGCATCGAGGATGCCCCGGCCCGGGAACGCGGCATCACCAACACCGTCACCGCTGCCGACCTCGGCCTGCTCATGGCCGCGGTCGGCCGCCGGGACACCGCCCTCGGTGGTCCGATGGTGTGCGCGCCCGTCGAGGCCATGCTGGCGCGGGCGGTCGACCGCTCGATGATCCCGGCCGGCCTGCCCGGAGGGGTGCCGTGCGCCAACAAGACCGGCTGGGTGCGCGGCGTAGCGCACGACGTCTGCCTCGTGCGCCCGGTCTACCGGCCGCCGTTCGTGCTGTCCGTGTGCACGACCACCGAGCTCTCCCAGGCAGCGGGCACCGCCCTCGTCGCCTCGGTGTCCCGTGAGGTGTGGCGGGTCTTCACGACGTGACCACGGTCGAGGGCCTCACCCCGGCGACCTGCGACGGCGGCGACGGCGACGGCAGGGCCAGGACACGGTGGCCGGCATACCGGCGTGTCTCGAGACGGGCGTGACGACCCTCGAGGGAACTTCCACGGTGCGGCGTCGACCGCGTCAACCTCGAGCTCGCCGCCTGTGCGGCTCGCTGGGACCCGGGTCTCAGTTGCCGACGACCCGCAGGGTGAACCGCTGCTCGCCGTCGCCCGTGGTGGCCGAGGTGAATCCGACCGCCCGGAGCGCCTCGATCACCGGGCGGGCCTGTGGGTCCACCGCCCCGAGGTAGCGCTGCTCGAGGCGGTCGAGGTCGACGAAGAACGCGGCGTTGGAGTCCGTGGTGTCGCCCACGGCCGCCCTGAAGGCGTCGGTGCCGCCGAGGGTGCCGCCGGAGGCGAGCCTGTCGAGGTAGGCCGGTGTCGAGGCGACATAGACCTTGTCACCGACGACCTTCTTCTCCAGCGTGAGGGCGCCGGCGGACGCGTCGGTGATCGCCGTCAGCACCTCGTCGGCGCGCTTGGGATTGGACGTCACCGTCTTGCCCCCGATGGCGAGGGGCTCGGCGCCGAAGTGCTGGGCCGGCAGGGCCACCGTCAGCGAGGAGCCGAGCAGCA
>CALMNV010000254.1 GCA_937873285.1 uncultured Intrasporangium sp.
CGAGGTCCCACGCGTTGATGCCGGACTCGGCGTAGGCGTCCACCGATCCGTCGGCGACCCGCACGAGGTCGAGCGCGGCGCTGCCGATGCGCCGGATGTCTCGCACCGCGGGCAGCACCCGGCGCAGCGCCTCGGCCTGGCGGGTGCGCACGTCTGCGGCGTAGCCGAAGCCCGTCGCGAGCAGCGCCCGGTGCAGCCGGTCCTCGGCGGAGACTCGTAGCCGGACCGGCTCGGCGCCCGCCGTGTCCGCATCGTCCTGCCCGTCCCGCCCGTCCCGCCCGTCCGGCCCGTCCCGCCCGGCTGCTGCGGCCGCGTCCTCCTCGCTCGTCCACGCGCCCCCGCCCCGGCGGGCATGGTGGACGAGGCGGCGGCAGGGATCCGCCACCGCACCGGCCAGCGGTCTCCACCCCCCGTCGACCCGCGCGTCGCCGAGGACGACGGCCACGGAGACGGCATACGCCGGAATGTCGTAGAGGTAGTTGACCGTCCCGTCGATGGGGTCGATGACCCAGGTGAGTCCGGAGGTGCCGGCCACGTCGGCGCCCTCCTCGCCGAGGATGCCGTCGTCCGGTCGATGCCTGCGGATGAGTCGGCGGAGCATCGCCTCCGACTGCTGGTCCATGACGGTCACGACATCGGTGTCGCTCGACTTGGTCGACTCGACCTGCACCCGCGCAGGGCGCTCGTCGCGGATGAACCTGCCTGCGGTGATGGCGAACTCGGTGCACAGCTGCTCGAGGCGCCGCAGCATCGCGTCCGGGACGCCGGAAGTGAAGTCGTCCATGACGTCCCGTCTCAGTCCCGGCCGCACAGCGCGGGGCGGGCGGTGCGCAGGTTGGGGCAGCATCCCGACTGGCACACCGAGGGCATCCGACCCTCGAACTGCGGCACGGACTCCCCCCGCGCCTCGGCTGCGCGCTCGAGCACCGCGTCGACGAGGTCGGCGACGAAGGCCGATCCGGTGCCGACGGTCGGCACGCGGACGAACTGCACGCCCACCCGCTCGGCCGCCGCCGCTGCCTCGGTGTCGAGGTCGTAGACCACCTCCATGTGGTCGGAGATGAACCCGATCGGGGCCACCACGACCGCCCGGATGCCGCCCCGCGCGAGCTGCTCGATGCGCTCACCGACGTCCGGCTCGAGCCACGGCTGGGTCGGCGGCCCCGAGCGCGAGCAGTACACGAGCTCGCCGGTGAGCTCGCGGCCGAGCTGCCGGCCGGCCTCCTTCGCCAGGTATGCCGCGAGCGCGAGGTGCTGCCGCTGGTAGAGGTGGCCCTCACCGGAGGGGGGGCCGGACGTCCCGTCCATGGTGTCGGGGATCGAGTGGGTGACGAACAGGAGGGCCACCTGCGTGTCCGGCATCCCGTCGAGAGCGCGGAGCGAGGCCACCAGCGGGACCAGGCTCGCCTGGGCGAAGCCGGGGCGCACGGCATAGGGGGCGACCTTGTCCACCGTGACCTCGAGCCCCTCGCCGGTCACCGTCGCGACGGCGTCGGCGAGGTTCTCGCGGTACTGACGACAGGAGGAGTAGGAGGAGTAGGCACTCGTCGGGACGACGACGAGCCGGCGCAGGCCACCGGCAGCCGCCTCCCGAAGGGTGTCGGGCAGGAACGGCGCGCTGTTGCGGTTGCCCCAGATCAGCGGCGTGGACAGGCCGCGGGCGTCGAGCTCGGTGCGCAGGGCGGCGAGCAGCGCCCTGTTCTGGTCGTTGATCGGGCTGCGCCCGCCGAAATGAAGGTAGTGGGCCGCCACCTCGGCGAGCCGCTCGTCCGGGATCCCGCGCCCGGCGGTGACGCGGCGCAGAAACGGCATGACCTCCTCGCGATGCTCGGGCCCGCCGAAGCCGAGCAGCAGGATCGCGTCATAGGGCTCGATGTCCATGGATTCCTTGTCGGTGGGCGTCCGAGCGCAGCGGCGTCGGAGCGTTGAGGTCGAGGTGGACGGCGACGAGGCGCACCGTGACGACGAGCAGCGCCGCGCTCCAGGCCACCGGGGCGCTAAGGACATGGAGCCGGTCGGCCACGACGACGACCGTCGAGCCGAGCAGCGCCGGCACGGCATACAGCTCGCGCCGCAGCACCTCCGGCACCTGGCCGGCGAGGACGTCGCGCACGACCCCGCCACCCACCGCGGTCACCGTGCCGACGAGGACCGCCGCGACGGCCGGCACGCCCGGCATGCCGACGGCCTTGAGGCTCCCGGCGACCGCGAAGGCGCCGAGACCCGCCGCGTCGAGCACCCGCACCAGCCGGGTGATCCGCTCGACCGTCGGGTGGAACGCGAAGGTGACGAGCCCGCCGAGGGCGGCCGCCGCGAGCAGCCGCCAGTCGCTGATGCCCACCGGCGGCACCGCGCCGAGCAGCACGTCGCGCAGCACCCCTCCCCCCAGGGCCGCGGCGCCGGCCAGCACGAGGACCCCGAAGAGGTCGAGGCGCTTGCGGACGCCGACCAGCCCGCCGGAGAGCGCGAAGACGAACACGCCGACGAGGTCGAGGGCGAGCTGGGCGGAGGAGGACTGGATGAGCATGCCAACCAAACCGTACCGGGGCGGCGTGGAGGGTTTCTCAGCAGGCGCGGAGGGTGGCATGCTCATCGAGCCAGGCGACGACCGACCCGGGAGAGCGACCCATGCAGGACCTCAGGCTCATCGGCGTCTCCGAGGACGGGATGCACCTGCTCCTCGGCGACGACGCGGGCAACCGCTTCCGGCTGCCGCTCGACGAGCCCCTCCACTCCGCTGCCCGCCGCGGGCGGTCGCGGCTGGGTGCGCCCCAGGAGGGCGCGACCGGCAGCCTGCGCCCCCGGGAGGTGCAGGCGTTGGTCCGCGCCGGTCTGACCGCCGAGGAGGTGGCCGAGCGCGCCGGCTGGAGCGTGGAGAAGGTGCACCGCTACGAGGGCCCGATCCTCGCCGAGCGCGAGCACACGGCCGCCCTGGCCCGTCAGGTGCGGCTGCGCTCGCGCGGCAGCACGCACGGGGCGGGGCCCTCGCTCGCCGCCCGGGTGGCCGAGCGACTGGCATCGCGACACATCGACGCGGGCACGGCCCGGTGGGACGCCCGCAGGGAGGACCGGGGCGCCTGGTCGGTCGTGCTCTACTTCAACGCCGGCGGCAGGCAACGGGAGGCCGCTTGGGTCTTCGACCCGTTGACCGCCACCGTGGCGGCCGCCGACGACGAGGCGCGCTGGCTCTCCGAGGACGATGCCGTCGAGGCGCCTGGCCCGGCGCTGCCTCCACCGACGCCGTCGGCTGCGGGCGGCTCGACCCGCTCCGCGCGGGTGTACGACGTCGAGGCCGAGGGCGGGTTGGACGCACCGCGGCGCCGCGACCCCGGCGAGACCGTGGACCTCATGGCCGCGATGCGCCAGCGCAGCGCCTCCCGAGGCCGGCGCCGGCGCGGCAAGGGCAGCGAGGTGCCCGGTATCGATATCGTGCCCGAGGAGGCGCTGCCGCTGGAGAACCTCGCGGTGCCGGCGGCCCAGGCCGGTATGCCGCCGCCCGCACACACCCATCCGGAGGAGGACGCCGCGGCCACCCGCGCCGAGGGGCAGATCCCGGACGACGCCCGCGCCAGCAGCCCCGAGGAGCCGGCGGCGGAGTTGGCCGCGGAGCCGGCCGCGGAGCCGGCCGCGGAGCCGGCCGACACGCCAGACACGGCAGACGGCACGGCATACGACGCGCCCGACGACACGGCATACGACGCGCCCGACGACGCGTACCTGCCGGAGCCGCCCGAGGACGACCGGCCCGAGGGCCGCGCCGCCCAGCCTCGCACGGACCAGGAGGCCGAGGCCGCCCCCGCCCCCGCGCCGGGGCCCGAGCAGGCGCCCGTCCGGCAGCCAGCCCCGGCCAAGCCGGCCGGCCGCAGATCCGGCAGGCCCAGCGTGCCCAGCTGGGACGACATCGTCTTCGGCCGCAAGCCGCAGTAGCGCCCGAGCCGGTCACGACCCGCTGCGGGGCGCCAGCGCGATCACCGGGATGGCCAGCTCCGCCTCGCTCGTGGAGCCGTGCACGCCGAGCAGCGCCACCACCTCGGGCCGCATGAGCCCCGAGTGCACCACGGCGAAGCTGCCCTCCATGTTGACCACCAGGTCCCCGATGCGCGCGAGGACCTCTGGCCGGACGGGGCCGAACCAACCGGCATCGACGGCCTCCGCACGAGTCATCACCGTCGCTCGCTTCCCGAGCCGCTCCCGCCACGCCGACGCGACGGCCGCCGACGCCCCGTGCTCGAGGTAGAGCTGCAGGCTGCGCGGCTCGCCGCCGAGATGCCGTATGCCGTCCATCAGCGCCGGTTCGTGGGCAAGGTCGAGCCGCACGTCGAACGGCACGTCGACCATGCCGTGGTCGGCGGTGATGACGACCGACGTGTCGTCGGGCACCCGGTCGACGAGCATCGCCAGCGCCCGGTCGACCGCCTCCAGCTCGTCGCCCCACTGCCACGACTCGCAGCCGTGCACGTGGCCCACCTTGTCGACGTCGCCCCAGTAGAGGTAGACGAGACTGCGCCGCGCCGCACGGACGGCGGCCAGGGCGGCCTCGACCCGGTCCGGCAGGCTCTGCGCCGCCGTGAACCGGCCACCTCGCAGCGCCGCGTTGGTCAGGCCGGAGCCGTCGAAGAAGCCGGGCCCGATGCGGGTCACGCTCACCCCGGCGAGCTCCGCTTGCTCGAACACGGTCTCGCTCGGCTGCCACCGCACCGGATCGGGGCCGTCCTCCCACGACAGCTCGTTGAGGAGCCGGTCGGTGTCAGGGTCGAGCACGCAGAAGCCGACCAGGCCGTGCGCCCCGGGCGGCAGGCCGGTGCCGAAGGACCCCATCGAGGTCGCGGTCGTCGTGGGAAAGCCGCACGGGATCCGGGTGGCGCGGGACAGCTGTCCCCGCAGGAACGGCGCGTGCCCGCTCCGCCGCCGCAGCAGGTCGAAGCCGAGCCCGTCGACGAGCACGACGACGGTCCGGCGCGCCGGGGGCAGACCGAACGGGTCGGCGGCGGCATACCGGATGATCCCGAGCCGGTCGGCGACGGCGGGAAGCACTGACGCGAGCGAGCCGGCGGACCAGTCGGGGGGCCCCATCGCCCCCGGACCGGCGGTGGTCAGCGGCGCGGTGGGCGGGAGCGTCACCGGCCGGGGACGGGGGCGCGGCCTGAGCCGATGCTCGCGGAGAGCACCCGTGCGAAGGCGAGGGCACGGTCGACTGCCGCCTCACCGTCGGCGGCGGCGCTGATCCTCAGGCTGATGTCGTCGGAGGCCAGGGTGCCTTCGAATCCGTGGTCGGCCGTGCAGTCCGGGTCGGCGCACTGGGCCGGCAGCAGGTCGAGGCGGCTCACCGCGCCCCAGCCCAGTGTCAGGGTGATGTCGCGGGCGTGGGTGCCGGCGGTGAAGGTCTCGGGCTCGGCGACGACGTGGGTGACCATGACTCCGCGGACGGCCGTGAGCGGGACGGTCTCGGTCGTGGCGGTCGCCATGAGCGGGGCGCCCGGCTCCGCGTGGTCGTCGGCGTGGGCGATGACCAGACGGGCGGGAGTGATCACGAGCACGGTGATGTGCCGTCGCACCGCGTCCTGGTCGAAGGTCGTCTCCTGGTGCACGAGATGGGAGATGACCTCGTCGCCGGCGATGGCCGAGGCGACGACGTCGCACACGAGAGCGGGGTAGTACCCCGCGTGGGTGATGGCCCGGGTGAGGTCCTCGGGCAGGGCCCGTCCGGAGTCCTGGGAGACGCGACGCATGCTCCCATCCTTGCACTCCGCTCAGGTCATGCTGCGCCGACCGGGATCGGTGCGCGCGAGCGCGGGCCGCACGACCGCCTCGGCGCCGAGCACGTCCACGCCGCCGGTCCAGGCGTTGACCGGGTTGAGCTCGACGAGGGCGAGCTCGGGGTGGTCGTCGGCGAGCACCGACAGCCGGGCGACGAGGTCCGCCAGCGCGGCGCGGTGCACCGGGGCCGTCCCCCGGTGGCCCCGCAGGAGCGGTGCCGCCTTGACGCCGTCGATGAGGTCGGTGACATCGACGTCGGTCAGCGGTGGGATGCGGTGGGCGATGTCGCCGAGCAGGTCGGTCGGCGGCCCGGCCACCGAGAAGCTCACCACCGGCCCGAAGAGCGGGTCCTCACTGGCCCGCAGCACGCACGACACGCCGGGCACGGCCATCCGCTGGACGAGGTAGCGGTCGGCACCGATGGGCCCGAGCCGCTCGCCGAGCGAGGCGTGCGCCTCGCGCACGGCGTCCGCGTCGACGAGGTCTCCCCGCACGCCGACGATGCCCGGCTGGTGGCGCACCACCGGTGAGGTCGACTTGAGGATCACCGGATACGTGAGCGTCTCGGCGGCCGCCACGGCCTCGTCCGCCGTCGTGACCGGGATGGCGGTCCAGAGCCGGATGCCGTATGCCGCCAGCACCCGCCGCGCCTCCTCTCGGGTGAGCGGCCGGCCCTCCGGGGCCTCGAGGAGGACCTCGTCGACGAGCTGCTCCACCCGCCGGCGGTCGACGCCGACGGGAGCGACCGGCCTGCCGCGGGCCCGTCCCCGCCACTCGGCATACCGCGTCACTGCCGTGAGCGCGCGGATCCCGTCCTCGGGAAGCTGGTAGGCGGGCACGGAGCGGGACTGCCCACCCTCCCGCTCGTAGGTCAGCGGGTCCTCGACCCCGCGCATCCCGAGGAACGTGGCCACACACGGCTTGTCGTGGCGCGCCAGCACCGTGCGCACCGCGGCCATGACCTCCTCGTCGTGGGTGACGAGCGGAGGGATGAAGCTGGCCACCACGCTGTCGACCTGGGGGTCGGCGAAGGCCGAGTCCAGCGCCTCGGCGAACTCCTCGGCCGAGGCCTGGGGCAGCAGGGACACCGGCCCGTGGGTGACCTCGAGCCCCCAGCTGAGGCACGCGGAGGCACTGAGAGCGCCCAGCGCGTCGGAGTTGCCGACGACCGCCACCCGCGAGCCGCGCGGCAGCGGCTGGTGCAGGGTGAGCTGGGCGACGTCGAAGAGCTGGTGGATGTTCTCCACGCGGATGACCCCGGCTTGGCGCAGCAGGGCGTCGAACGCCTGGGCCGGCACGTGTGTCGAGCGGGTCCGGTGGCCCGGAGGGGCGGCGAAGGTGGAGACACCGGACGAGACGACGATGACCGGCTTGACGGTGGACAGGTGTCGGGCGATGCGGGAGAACTTGCGCGGGTTGCCCATGGACTCGAGGTAGAGCCCGACCGTGTCGGTGCTGGCGTCGTCGATCCAGTACTGCATGAGGTCGTTGCCCGAGACGTCGACCCGGTTGCCGGCCGAGGCGAACACGGAGATGCCGAGGCCTCGCCTCGCAGCTGAGGCGAGCACGGCGATGCCGAGGGCCCCACTCTGGGCGAAGAGGCCGAGCCGGCCGCACGGCGGCACGACCGGCGCGAGGCTGGCGTTGAGCCGGACGGCGGGGTCGCCGTTGATGAGGCCGAAACTGTTCGGCCCGACGACCCGCATGCCGCCCAGCCGAGCCTCGCGGAGCAGCCGGTCCTGCAGGGCGATGCCCGCACCGCCGGCCTCCGCGAACCCTGCGGAGAGGACGAGCAGCGCCTTGACGCCCGCGCGGGCGCAGTCGCGGACGACGTCGATGGTCTGCGCCGCGGGGACGACCACCACGGCCAGGTCGACGGGGCCTGGCGCCTCCGCCACGGAGCGGTATGCCGGGATGCCGCGGATCTCGTCGGCCTCGGGATGGATCGGGTAGAGCTGCCCCCAGTAGCCGGCTTCGAGGATGTGATCGAGGATCAGTCCGCCGATCGACTCCCGGCGCCGGCTCGCGCCGATGACGGCCACTCCTTGCGGATAGAGCAAGGTGCGCACGCTGCGCGACTCGGCGCGATGCTCCCGGGAGAGCTGCACCGCCTTCGACTGCTCGGTGGGCAGGATGTCGAAGGACACCATCACCACACCGTCCTCGAAGCGGTGGCGCACGTCGTAGCCCGCCTCCTTGAAGACTGCGAGCATCTTCCGGTTCTGCGGGAGCACCTCCGCCGTGAACCTCGTGATGCCGAGCTCGCGGGCGATGGCGGCAAGGTGCTCGAGCATGACCGAGCCGATGCCCTTGCCCTGGGAGTGGTCGGAGATGTTGAAGGCCACCTCCGCCTCCGTCGGCGTGATCCGGTCGTAGCGACCGACCCCGATGATCTCGTCGCCCAGCGTGGCGACTAGCGCCACCCGGTCGCGATGGTCCACGTGGGTGAACCGGTGCACGTCCCGGTCGCTCAGCTCGCGCAGTGGGGCGAAGAAGCGCAGGTAGATCGACTCCGGCGACTGCGCGTTGTGGAAGCGCCGCAGGGCATCGCCGTCGGCGGGGGTGATGGGCCGCACGTGCGTGACGGTGCCGTCCCGCAGCACGACGTCGGCCTCCCACTCCACGGGCGCCACGAGGTCCTCCACCGACTGCCCCACGCGGGTGTCGGCACCACCCTTACCGCGCTGGTCAAGGCTGGTGTCCTTGCCCCCGTCCGACATGAGGTCAATGGTGGCATGCCACCTGGCGCCGGGGTGAGCCCGCCGCCCTCGACCCGCACGGCCAGTTCCGCACCGCCCACCCCCCCCCGCTGCGCCGCCCAGGCCCCCACCCCCGCGTCTCCGCAAGGAGCGTCGACCCCGGCGGCTGCCCGCCCAC
>CALMNV010000255.1 GCA_937873285.1 uncultured Intrasporangium sp.
CGAGGCAGAGCAGCAGGACGTCACCGTCGGTCCCCCGTTGGAGCAGGAGCGCGACCTCCGGCAGCCTCCGCAGTGCCTGCACACCGTCGATGACGACGACGAGATCAGGATGCCGCGAGGACCGGTCCGTCGACGCCGGGAGACCTCGGCGCCCCGCTGTCATCTCGAGCAACACTGCCGCCTGGGCCTGCGCCCTCGCGGGCGGGGTCGATGCGTCGTTGCTCCCCGCCGCACGGTCGGCTGGCGGACCGAGCCAGTGCGGCAGCCACGTCGCCCAGTGCCAGTCGCTCTCGGCGGTGCGAGAGCCGGCAAGCACAGCGACTCGGACGTCCCGCGGCGACTGCCAGGCGGCGAGCTGGGCCACCACCGCGCCCGCCACCGCCACGACGGCGCCGCGCGGGCCCACCAGTCCCAGCACGCCGAGGTCCGGCAGTGAGACGAGCATGGGAGCCTCGACGGAGCTGGCCGGGGCGGCCTGCCCCGAGACGCGAAGGAGAGGTGGCTGACGCGCGGTCCCGATCCGGACCACCAGGTGGTCGTCGTCGCCGGGCCGCCTGCGCCAAAGGCGCTGGTCGCGGTCCCGAGCGAGGGCGCCCACCTCAGCCAAGTCCGGGTGGTCGCGGGTGCGGGCCACCGCCTCCGCGGTGAGCGCGTCGTCCAGCTGTGCTTGTGCCTCCGCGGTCTCGCCGGCGTGCGCCGCCGCCTTCCGCCCCTGCTGGCGGCGACCGTGGCGACGGTCCGAGGCCCACTGGCCCAGCACAAGGACGGGGGAAAGCAGCGCGAAGAGCAGCATCGTCGGGGTGCGCAGGGCCAGTGCGAGGGCCGCGGACAGCACCAGGGAGACGAGAGCCGGCAGCAGCGCCAGTCGAGTCCGGGGAGTGAGGGGCGGGGGGTCGGGAAAGCGGATCTCCACCGGAGGCCGGGGCTGGCGCACCCGCGGCGGGCGGTGCAGGAGCACCCGCCCGTGCCGCGCGGCCGGGCGCGCGCAGGCCGGCGGCATACGGCGCACGAGGATGGTCGTCGACGCGAGACGCACGTGCGCGCCCGGGCTCAGCGCCGTGCCGCCGGCTGGAAGCGGCTTGCCGTCGATGGTGGAGCCGTTGCTCGCCAGCAGAGGGCGCAGCTGTATGCCGCTGTCACTGACAGTCAGCGTCGCGTGCGCCCGGGAGACGCCCGGGTCGTCGAGGCGCACGGCGCAGCCAGCAGCGCGGCCGATCACGTGGGTCCCTCGGCTGAGGCGCACGACCATTCCTGCCCCGGGTCCGCCCACGACGTGCACCTCCAGGAGGCCCCCACCACGCAGATCGGGCGGCAAGCGCGGCCCGTCGTCGATGACGAGGAGCGCCCCCCTGACGAGTGGGTCCTCCCCGAGCAGATCCTCGGCTGCAAGCTCCCGCGCCCCCACGCGGAACGTTGCCTCGGCGCTGAGCTTGTGACCAGTATCGGAAAGCGCCCGCGCGACAGCGGGCCTGACCTGCCGCCACGTGACGCCCATCGGCCCATCGATGACGACATCGACGGGGACGGCGGGGTGCACTGAGGGGTCGACGACACTCATCCGGACCTGCATGTCCCTTTCCTCGAAGTGGTAGGTGGACGCGGCGCCTGTGCCGCATCGAAGGGCTGGTGCCATGCAAGTCCTTCGCCCGCTCGTCTGGTCAGCGCGGCTCGGCGGCTGGGGACAAGCCGAATCCCGGCACTGCCGTTGTGGACAGCACGTCCATAGGGCGCACCACCTGGGCGCCCGGATATCCACAGCTTGCCGGTGTTTCGGTCGCGGAGCGCGTCCCGGCCAGTACTGTCAGGAAAGCGGCCGGGGGAGTGGTTGAGGGGACCGCGCAGCCTGAGGCAGGGGGTCTGGCGTGACGACACATGAAGCGGTCCGGCACGTCGAGGGAGAGGTTCGCGAGCTCATTCGCAGGACGGGCCTCGACCCGTCGCGCGACCCGCTCGAGGTGCGGCGCCTCGTGCAGGACGCGGTGCAGGACTACGACCAGCGGTCGTTGCACGGGGGCCTGCCCGTCCTCGAGGACACCGCCGGTGCCGTGCACTCGATCCTGTCGGTCGTCGCAGGCTACGGCCCGCTGCAGCAGTACTTCGAGGATCCGTCCGTGGAGGAGATCTGGATCAATGACCCCACGAAGATCTTCGTGGCCCGCGGCGGCGTCGCCGAGCATGGCCCCCGCGGGCCGGTGCAGCGCGCCTTGCAGGGCGTCGAGATCGAGGTATCGCCACACCACCACGCCCACCAGGGCCATCTTCGCCAGGGCGAGCGCCGCCTCCGCGACGCCCTGCACGCCGAACAAGCGCTTGAAGCCCGACACGGGGTCGAGGCGCGACCAGGACGGCGCCAGCGCCTTGCCGCGCACGAGGCCGCC
>CALMNV010000256.1 GCA_937873285.1 uncultured Intrasporangium sp.
GCAGGGCGGCTGCAGCTGTCGGTCAACGGGACGGCTGCTGGCGTGCTCACCGGCAACACGAGCACGCTGCGCATCGAGACCGCCCGGCTCGGCATCGTCGCCGGCATCGTGCGGACCACCGGGACGACGGAGGCGGGCAGCGCCTCCTTCGACTCCTTCGCCCCCACGCGGTTCACGATGCCGTGACCGCTCCACCCTCGCGCCGGTGCCACCTGCCCGTGACCCCGGCCCCGTCCCGGAGGGCAGTAACCCCATGAACCTCACAGCCCGTCTCCGCCGCCCGTGGGTGGTCCGCGTCCCCGTCGGAGTCGTCACGCTCGCTCTCGCGGCGATCGTCGCCCACGGCGTCTGGCCCTCGCAGGTGGACCCGCTCAGGGTCGTGCCGCAGTCGGGCCCGATGGAGGCGGCGCTCGGCGTCCGCTTCTCCCGGGTCGCGGTGGTCGGCGACGGGGGCCTCGTGACGCTCTCCTACGTCGTGCTCGACACGGAGAAGGCGACGAGGTTTCTCGCGGACGTCAAGCAGCCCCCCGTGCTCGCGAGCGAGTCTCGGGCCAAGGGCACCAGCCGGGTGTCGATGATGCGGGCCTCGCACAACCTGCGCGCCGGCTCGGCGTACTACCTCGTCTACCAGAACACCGCCGAGGCCCTACGCCCGGGCGAGCGGGTGACGATCAGCTACGCCGGTCTGTCTCTCGAGCACGTCCCGGTGCTGTGATGACGCGGCGCGCGACCTCCGGGGCCCGTGCCGGCGCCCGGCGCCGCTTCGCCGCGCTCGCGGTCGGCGTCCTTCTCGGACTGGCCACGGCACTCGGCCCCGCCGGCCCCGCTGAGGCGCACGCCTACCTGGCCGGCAGCGCGCCGGCCGACGGGGACAGCGTGCCGACCACCCCCGACCAGCTGCGGCTCGACTTCAGCGAGCACGTCCAGCTCTCCGCCACCCGCATCACCCTGGTGGACGCGGCGGGTCAGGAGCGCCAGCTCGCCGACCTGCGTCTGGTCGAGGCCGGCGCAGGCGCCCGTGACGCGGTCGGCGCCGCCGATGCGTCGACGGAGGCGCCGGTGTCCGTGGTGGCCCGCGTGCCACCTCTCCGGAGAGGCGCCTACCACGTGGTGTGGGAGACCCTGTCCAGCGACGACCTGCACCGCACGGCCGGCGTCCTCGCCTTCGGGGTGAGCGACCCGGTATCGCCGGTGGGTGTCAACGAGACCAGCCCGCAGGTCGCCCAGACCGTGGGCCGCTGGGCGCTCCTCTCCGGAGTCGCCGTCGCCCTCGGCGCCCTCGTCGTGTCGGAGACCCTGCTGCCCGCGGTGCGCGACGAGCGGACGCGGCAGCGCCTGCGGCGCGCGCTCGTCCGTGTCCGCCGGCTCGGCGCCCTCGGCGCCCTGGCGGCTGCCCTGGTGCTACTCGTCGTCGAGCTGTCGGGTCTGGGAGCCGGCTTCCTGACCACCGCGTATGCCGTCAAGGAGGCCGTGCGCGACCTCGGCCTGCTGCTGCTTGCCGGGTCCGGCCAGATGCGCCGGGTCGCCCGACCGCGACTCGGCGCGCGTGAGGACCGGCCCGGCAGGGCCTTGCTCTGGATCGGGGTGGTCTGCGTGGTGACGGGCACCGTCGCGCTGGGCCACTTCGGCGCGAGGGGGGGACCCACCTGGGTGGTGGCCTCGAGCCTGCACCTGGCGGCAGGGGCC
>CALMNV010000257.1 GCA_937873285.1 uncultured Intrasporangium sp.
CGCTGTCCCGGTCCAGGCGGATGGAGGAGCGTTGGTGCTGCTTCCACTCCTCGAGCAGCTCGCGCATCCGCGCACCGCTTGACTTCCACTGCACCCGGCTCTCCGGCTGGGCCGCGATGGCCTCCGCCTCGGCGACGATCGCCTCCCGCTCGGCTCGGGCCTTGGCCCGCGCCTCAGTGCGGACCTGCTGCTCGGCGGCGCGCTTGGCGGCGACCCCGGACTGGATGGAGTCCAGCTTGGCGCGCAGGGCGTCGAGGTCGCCGACGACCGAGGACCCGTCCACCTGCTCACCGAGGCTCTTGAGGCCGTCCGCGACGTCCTTGGCCGGGACCTCCGGCATGGCCAGCCGCTGCTCGAGGAGCACAGCCGCGGCCAGCAGCTCGTCGTACTTGCGGGCGAAGTAGGCCAGCGCCTCCTCCGGGCTCGCACCCGGATACGAGCCGACCTCCCGCTCGCCCTCCGGGGTGCGCACGTAGACGACTCCGCTGTCGTCGACCCGTCCGAAGGCCGCGGCCGTGGAGTGGTCCGCGACCGGTGGGGCCACCTTGGGCGCCTGGGGGCGAGGCACGGCGCGGGCCAGGGCCGCCGGGGTCGGGATGGCGCTCACCGCCGGGGGCGCCGGCCGAGGTCCGGGTCGCGGTGTCTCCGGCTCGGCCGCGGTCTCCGGCTCGGTCGTGGTCTCCGGCTCGGTCGTGGTCTCCGGCTCGGTCGCGGACTCGGTCTCGCTCACCGTCCCATCTTCCTCCACCGGCCCGGGCCCGGAGGCGGTCTGGGCCACGTCGGCCGAGGGCGGGACGTCCGTCATGCCTTCTTCTCCGTCACGGTCATGGACACGATGCTGATCGGCGCCACGGGCGTGCCGTCGGCCGGGCTCGGAGGCAGCGCCTTCGCCGCCGCGATCCGCTCGACGATCTCGAGTCCCTTCAGCACCTTGCCGAAGATCGTGTAGCCGCCGCCCGCCGTGGGCAGCGTGGTGTCCTTGTAGGTGATGAAGAACTGGCTGCCGTTGCTGTTCGGGTCGGACGTGCGGGCCATCGCGAGCGTGCCGGCCGGGTAGACGCCGCTCTTGGGCGCGTTCTCGATGCCGAAGGAGTACCCGGGACCGCCGGTGCCCGAGCCGGTGGGATCTCCGCACTGCAGGACGAAGATGCCCTGAGTGGTCACCCTGTGACACGGGCTCGGAGCCCAGAAGCCGTTTCGGGCGAGGTAGACGAACGACGCGACGGTCTGGGGCGCCTTCGCGCCGTCGAGCTCGAGGACGAGCTGACCGCACGTGGTGACGACCGTGGCGAGGAATGTCTTGCCGGCCGCGGTGGCCTTGTCGGGCACCTTGGGGAAGGACTTCGGGGTGGGCTGCGCCGGCGGAGGCGTCGTGCAGCCGGCGGCGAGCCGCTGACCGGCCTGCAGCCCCGGCGCGGCGGTCGCCGCGGATCCGGTGGGCTCCGCGGTCGCTCCTGCGACCGGGGTGGCGCTGATGCGCCCCTCGAGGATCCTCGGCACGGCGATCACCGCGGCGACGACGAGCATGACCGCGAGAATGGCGCCGAACACCTGCTTGTCGCGCGTGTTCTCACCGACCGGCGGCTTGGCCGAGCGCTGCTGCTCCTCGCGGCGGCGCCCCCGGGCGCGGTCCTGCTCTCGTGTCACGGGCTACTCCTCCGACGGCGATGTCCCGGAGGATGGCCCCGGGCGTGTCGACATCCTAGAGAGCCCGTCCGGCGCACCCCTGGGCAGGAGGTCACGACTGCATGACGAGCGCTGCCACATGCCCTCGCGCGGACGGTTAGGCTCTTGCGGTGCTCACCGTGGCGTTCCCCGCGCAGGCATTCGACACCAACTGCTATGTGCTCGCGCCCTCGGCGGGCGAGGAGTGCGTCGTGGTCGACCCTGGCATCGGGATCGAGGACACGCTGCGCGAGGTGCTGACCACGCACCGGCTGCGTCCCGCAGCAGTGCTGCTCACCCACGGCCACGTCGACCACGTCTACTCGGTCACGCCGGTGTGCGGGGCCAGCACGGCGGCATACATCCACCGCGACGACCGGTATCGGCTGCACGACCTGCTCGGCCAGAGCAACCCCGGTCTCGTCGCCATGCTCGAGCAGCAGTTCGGGCGGGCGGCGACGTGGAGCGAGCCGAGCACCGTGGTCGAGATCACCGACCGGACCGCGCTCGAGCTCGCCGGGCTGCGGTTCGAGGCGCTTCACGCCCCGGGCCACACCGAGGGGTCGGTGATGTTCGGCCTCGACGAGGTGCCCGACGGCATACGGGACCGGGCCGACGTCGACCGCACCATGCTCACCGGCGACGTCCTCTTCGCCGGGTCCATCGGCCGCACCGACCTGCCGGGAGGCGACCCGGCCGCGATGGTCCGCAGCCTGCGCGACGTCGTGTTGCCGCTGCCCGACACCACGCTCGTGCTGCCTGGGCACTACCACGCGACCACCATGGCCCGGGAGCGGGCCGCAAACCCCCACCTGAGAGGCTTGCCCGCGTGAGCATCCCCGGCAAGGTCACCCCCATCAGCGGCTTTCCGGAGTATTTGCCCGGCGAGCGCATCGTCGAGCAGCGTTTCCTCGACGTCATCCGGGAGACCTTCGAGCTGCACGGGTTCTCCTCCATCGAGACGCGCTCCATCGAGCCGGTCGAACGGCTGTCGGCGCAGGGTGAGGACACCGACAAGGAGATCTACGCCGTCTCGCGCCTGGGCGGCGAGGAGGACTTCCGCTGGGGGCTGCACTTCGACCTCACGGTGCCCTTCGCGCGCTACGTGCTGGAGAACTCCGGCAGGCTCCCTTTCCCGTTCCGCCGCTACCAGATCCAGAAGGCGTGGCGGGGGGAGCGTCCGCAGGAGGGCCGCTACCGGGAGTTCACCCAGGCCGACATCGACATCGTCGACGTGGGGGAGCTCTCGCCGCACTTCGAGGCGGAGCTGCCGCTCGTCGTCGCCGACGTCTTCAGCAGATTTCCCGTGGGCGACTTCGTCATCCAGGTCAACAACCGCAAGATCCCCAGCGGGTTCTACCGGGGGATCGGCCTCTCCGACGTGAC
>CALMNV010000258.1 GCA_937873285.1 uncultured Intrasporangium sp.
CGTGCTCCGGCCCGGCGGCGACCAGCCCGGCGAAGAAGCGCTCGACGTAGGCCAGGGTCTTGGCGTCGAGGTCGTCCTCGCGGGCGTAGAGCTCGGTGCGCAGCGGGTAGCGGCGCACGACCTCGCCGGAGGGCAGCGCGAGGTCGAGCTGCTTGCGGGCGTTGGGCTCGTAGTCGGTCTTGACCCGCGGCGCCTCCTCCTGCTCGGGTCGCTCGTCGAAGTACTCCTGCAGCCACAGCTCGAGGTTGACCAGCCGCCAGAAGGTCATCGAGTCGACGTCGTTGGTGCCCTTGATCCACCCCTCGAAGGCGTGCAGCACCTCGGTCTGCTCGAAGTAGGGGCGGCCGGCGAACGACTCGGAGAGGAAGATGCCGTAGAAGTGGTTCTTGAGGCGGACGAACCACTCGCCCTGCGGCGTCGTGAAGCCGATCTTGTTGCGCCGCCGGTTGATCGACTCGGGCAGCAGGTCACGGGTCGCGTCGCGCAGCACCCGCTTGTTCCAGCCGTCCTTGATGATCGCCTCGTCGGAGAGGCCGAAGACGAACTTGACGACCTCCTTGTCGAGGAACGGCACGCGTCCCTCGAGCGAGAAGCGCATCGTGTTCTTGTCCTCGTAGCGCAGCAGCGAGGGCAGCGACCCGACGAAGAGGTCCTCGATGAGCCGCTTCTTGAGGTTGCGGCCCTCGACGGCATACCGCTCGGTGGCGTAGGTCGCCGCGAACTCGCGCCCGAGCAGCTGCGTGACCGGCACGTCCTTGCGCCCCCGCAGCTTCGCCTTGAGCTTGAAGCGGCCGAGCCGGTAGAGCACGTCGAGCGACCTGCTCAGCTCGGCGGCCGCCTTGACCGCGCCCTGGGCGCGCAGCTGGCGCAGGTAGACGAAGTAGTAGGGGATGTAGCCGGCCATCATCTCGTCGGCGCCCTGCCCGTCGAGCAGCACGGTGACATGCTTGGTCGCCTCGCGCATCACCTGGAACTGCGCGTAGGGGCCGGAGGAGATGAGCGGCTCCTCCTGGGTGCGCACGAAGTCGCGAAGGTCGGCCTTGAACTCGTCGGCCGTGGGCTTGACCTTGTGCGCCGCGACGTGGCCGCTGCAGATGTCGAGGACGGCGTCGACGTAGCGCTCCTCGTCGTTGATCGACCCGGGGAAGACTGCGGAGAAGGTGTTCTGCCGGGCGCCCACCGACTGGCTGGTCTGGTCACCGTCGTCGATGAGCCGGTTGATGACCACGGCGACCGCCGAGCTGTCGAGGCCGCCGGACAGGGACGTGCCGACCGGCACCTCCGACTGCAGGCGCAGCCGGACCGCCTCGACGAGCCGCTCCCTGTACTCCGCGGCCGCCGCGGCGTCGTAGGGGCGCTGCTGCGTGGCGAGCTCGGCCAGCTCCTCGCGCAGGCGGGTGAACGGCCGCCGCTGCACGCCGTCGGCGTTGACCGTCATCACCTCCCCCGGCTCCAGCCGCTCGATGCCGTCGAAGAAGGTCTCCCGCCCGTCCTCGTGGATGCGGAAGCGCAGGTAGCGGTAGATCGTGCGGTCGTTGGGCCGCTTGTCGTAGTGGCCGCTGGCGAGGATCGGCTTGATCTCGCTGGCGAAGAGCACCGCCTCGCCGGCCGCGCCCGAGCCGGGCACCCGGCACACGTAGAGCGGCTTGATCCCGAAGTGGTCTCGCGCCAGCGTCAGCGTGCTCGTCTCCCGGTCCCAGATGGCGAGGCCGAACATGCCGTTGAAGCGGTCGAAGGCGTCGGCTCCCCACTCGGCGAACGCCTGCAGCACGACCTCGGTGTCGGAGTCGGTGGTGAACACGCGCCCGGCGGCCTCGAGCTCCGCGCGAAGCGCGAGGTAGTTGTACACCTCGCCGTTGTAGGACAGCGTGTAGCGGCCGTCGGCCGTCGCCATCGGCTGTTGGCCGTGCGCGACGTCGATGATGGACAGGCGCCGGTGCGCGAGCCCGACGAGGCCGTCGGTGAAGGTGCCCTGCCCGTCCGGCCCACGGTGCGCCTGGCAGTCGTTCATCCGCCCCAGGAGCGCGTCGTCCGCCTCGAACCCGAAATATCCAGCGATGCCGCACATGCCGACAACCCTAATGTCCGTATGCCGCCCGCCCTGCCGGGTGCCGCAGCCCGGCGACTGGCTCCCGGGAGGAAGCGGGGCCCGGGTGGTGAGCCGGTCGTCGGGGCCGCCCTGCGGATGGGGTCGTCACTCCCACTCGATGGTGCCGGGGGGCTTGCTCGTCACGTCGAGCACGACGCGGTTGACCTCAGGCACCTCGTTGGTGATGCGGGTCGAGACCCGGGCCAGCACGTCGTAGGGCACCCGCGCCCAGTCCGCCGTCATCGCGTCCTCGGAGGCCACCGGTCGCAGCACGACCGGATGACCGTAGGTGCGCCCGTCGCCCTGCACCCCGACGGAGCGCACGTCGGCGAGCAGCACGACGGGGCACTGCCAGATGTCCCGGTCGAGGCCGGCGCGGGTCAGCTCCTCCCGGGCGATGGCGTCGGCCCGACGCAGCAGGTCCAGCCTCGCGGCGGTGACCTCGCCGATGATCCGGATGCCGAGGCCGGGCCCGGGGAAGGGCTGGCGCCACACGATGGCCTCGGGCACGCCGAGCTCGAGGCCCACCTGGCGCACCTCGTCCTTGAACAGCGTGCGCAGCGGCTCGACGAGCTTGAACTGCAGGTCCTCGGGCAGGCCACCGACGTTGTGGTGCGACTTGATGTTCGCGGCGCCGGTGCCGCCGCCCGACTCGACGACGTCGGGATAGAGGGTGCCCTGCACGAGGAACTCGACCGGATGGCCCTCCCGCGCGCCTGAGCCGACGATGTCGCGGGCCGCCTGCTCGAAGACCCGGATGAACTGCGTGCCGATGGCCTTGCGCTTGGCCTCCGGGTCGACGACTCCGGCGAGCGCCTCGAGGAACTGCTCCCGGGCGTCCACGACGACGAGGTCCACGCCGGTGGCGGCCACGAAGTCCTTCTCCACCTGCTCGGCCTCGCCCTCCCGGAGCAGCCCGTGGTCGACGAAGACGCAGGTGAGCTGGTCGCCGACGGCCTGCTGGACGAGGGCGGCGGCAACCGAGGAGTCGACCCCGCCGGACAGCGCGCAGAGCACCCGCGCCGAGCCGACCCGCTCGCGGATCGCGCCGACCAGCTCGTCGACGACGTTGGCGGCCGTCCAGTCCGACGAGATGCCCGCGCCCGTATGCAGGAAGCTCTCCAGCACCCGCTGCCCCTGCTCCGTGTGCAGCACCTCGGGGTGCCACTGCACGCCGTAGAGCCGGCGCTCGTCGTCCTCGAAGGCGGCGACCGGCGTGCCGGCGGTGGAGGCGGTCACCCGGAAGCCCGGGGGGGCCACGGTGACGGAGTCACCGTGCGACATCCACACCACCTGGCGCTCCGGCTGGCCCGCGAAGAGGGTCGAGCCACCGGGGACGACGGCCGCGTCGGTCTGGCCGTACTCGCGCGCGCCGGTGTGCGAGACCGTGCCTCCCAGCGCCTGGGCCATGGCCTGGAAGCCGTAGCACATGCCGAAGACCGGCACTCCCGCGTCGAGCAGGGCCGGGTCGAGCGACGGAGCGCCCTCGGCATACACCGAGCTCGGTCCGCCGGAGAGGATGACCGCGGCCGGACGGCGGGCCAGCAGGTCGGCGACGGGCGTGGAGGAGGGCACCACCTCGGAGTAGACCCGAGCCTCGCGGACCCGTCGGGCGATGAGCTGGGCATACTGCGCGCCGTAGTCGACGACGAGGACGGGGTGGGCCTGCAGGTCGGTCGGGTGCGGCGCGCTCACCGGCCAACTCTACCGGGCGGCGCCTGCGCCTCCTCGCGGCTCAGCAGCTCCTCGGTCTCGGCGGTGACCCGGCGCTCGGCGACCCAGGGCAGCAGCGGCACGAAGCCCGTGAGCAGGTGCAGCACGATCCGCTGGAGGCGCCACCCGGACTTGATCCCGAGGTTGGCGATCGCGGCGGCATACGCCATGTAGATGACGCCGTGGATCGGGCTCCACACCGCGGAGAAGCCGGGGCTCTTGGCAGGGCCGTACTTGACCGCCATCGCCGCGATGAGCACGAAGAGCGCGATGCCGGCGATGATCGCGGTCACCCGGTAGAAGCCGAGCGCGGAGCGCAGCGCCTTGGGGTGGGCCAGATGGCTCGGATACGTGCTCACGCGTGTGCCTCTTCCCTCGGGGCCACCGGCTCGAAGCGGTCCGGCGGCGAAACTCGGATCATCTTCCACCACATCCAGATCGCGAAGACGCCGAAGACCCACCACTGCACGGCGTATGCCGCGTTGCGCAGGTTGAGCGGCTGCCCCGGGTCCGGCGGTGGCACCCGGGAGAGCCCCGCCGGCGAGAGGGGCGTCACGCCGGCCGTCCCCACCGAGGACTCACCGGCCGCGAGCAGGACGACGTTGTAGAGGTCACCGGGCCACTCGTTGACGAGCGCGGCCAGGTCCAGCGACGCGCGCCGCCCGGCCGGCAACGGGGTCGTGCCGGAGGTGGACGACTCGCTGGGACCGAGGGTGCCGGCCACCTCGACCCGGCCGGGCGGCGGGGCGGGCGCCGTCGCGGGTGCACCGTCGACGAAGCCGCGCAGGATCACCACCGTGCCACCGGTGTCGGCGACGAGCGGGGTGACCACCCAGGACCCGGAGCGCCCGGCGAGCCGCCGGTCGACGACGAGGAACTGCCGGTCCGCGGCGTACGTGCCGGTCACGGTGACCGCACGGTTCGACAGCGCCGCGGTGAAGGCGGCATGCGGCGCCGTCACCTCCGACAGCGGTCGGGAGGGCTGGCTGGCCGCGGCCACCACGCTCTCGCGCCGGCCGTCGTCGCGGGCCACGCCGAGCTGCCAGAGCCCGAGCAGCGTGGTCGCCGCCACCACCCCGAGCAGCACGGCGAACATGCCGAGCGCTCGCGCGTTGAGCAGGTCTCGGGACACTCCTCCAGCGTAGGTCACCCGGACGAGCGCCCCGGACGGCCCTCAGCGGTCGGCATACGGTGCGACGACGACCTCGACCCGCTGGAACTCCTTGACGTCGGAGTAGCCGGTCGTCGCCATCGCCCGGCGCAGGGCGCCCACGATGTTGGTCGTGCCGTCGGCCTGCCGACCCGGGCCGAGCAGGATCTCCTGCAGGGACGCCTGCCCCCCGAGGGCGATCCGCTCGCCCCGCGGCAGCTGCTGGTGATGCGCCTCGGGGCCCCAGTGGTAGCCGCGGCCCGGGGCGTCGGTGGCTCGGGCGAGGGCGGCCCCGAGCATGACGGCGTCGGCGCCGCAGGCGATGGCCTTGACCACGTCGCCGGAGGTGCCGACCCCGCCGTCGGCGATGACATGCACGTAGCGGCCGCCCGACTCGTCGAGGTAGTCCCGGCGCGCCTCGGCGACGTCGGCGACGGCGGTGGCCATCGGCGCGTGGATCCCGAGGGTCGTGCGCGTCGTGTGCGCCGCGCCGCCCCCGAAGCCGACGAGCACCCCCGCCGCACCGGTGCGCATGAGGTGCAGCGCGGCGGGGTGGGTGGCCGCGCCGCCGACGATGACCGGCACGTCGAGCTCGTAGATGAAGCGGGTGAGGTTGAGCGGCTCGGCCCGCCCGGAGACGTGCTCGGCCGACACGGTGGTGCCCCGGATGACGAAGAGGTCGACGCCGGCGTCGACGACCGTCTTCCAGTACTGCTGGGTGCGCTGCGGGGAGAGCGCGCCGGCCACCGTGACGCCGGCCGCCCGCAGCTCCCGCAGCCGCTCGGTGATGAGCTCGGGCTTGATCGGCTCGGCATAGATCGCCTGCATCCGCGGGGTCGCGAGGGCCGGGTCGAGGGAGGCGATCTCGGCGAGGAGTGGCATCGGGTCCTCGTAACGGGTCCACAGCCCTTCGAGGTCGAGCACCGGCAGGGCGCCGAGCCGGCCGAGGCCGATGGCGGTGTCGGGCGAGATGACGGAGTCCATCGGCGCGCCCATGACCGGGATGTCGAAGTGGTAGGCGTCGATCTGCCAGCCGACCGAGACCTCCTCCGGGTCC
The DNA here is from genome assembly GCA_937873285.1 of uncultured Intrasporangium sp. Classification (GTDB taxonomy): domain Bacteria; phylum Actinomycetota; class Actinomycetes; order Actinomycetales; family Dermatophilaceae; genus CALMNV01. The sequence goes on from CALMNV010000258.1 coordinate 6,010, forward strand.
CTGGTGCGCCGGGACGGCACGACCGCGATGTCGTCGAAGGAGTAGGCGCGGCGCCCGCGTTTGCCTCGGCCAATCTCGGTCTCGGTCACCGGCCGATCCTACCCAGCGGGCTGAGGGAGGCCGTAGGTCGTCGTCCGCTCGCGCACCGGCCGGCCGATGCCGGCCGCGATGTCCGCGAGCTCGGCGACCGTCTTGGCGGACCCGTGCTGGGAGCCGGCCATGCGGCTGATCGTCTCCTCCATGAGGGTGCCGCCGACGTCGTTGGCGCCCCCACGGAGCATCGCGCGGGTGCCGTCGACCCCCAGCTTGACCCACGAGGTCTGGATGTTGGGGATGCGGCCGTGCAGCAGGATCCGGGCGACGGCGTGCACAGCGCGGTTGTCGCGCATCGTCGGCCCCGGACGCGCGATGCCCGCGAGGTAGACCGGCGCGTTGGTGTGCACGAACGGCAGGGGGACGAACTCGGTGAACCCGCCCGTGCGGTCCTGCAGCGCGGTGAGCGTGCGCAGGTGGCCCACCCAGTGCCGCGGGTGGTCGACGTGGCCGTACATCATCGTCGAGCTGCTCGGGAGGCCGAGCTCATGAGCGGTGCTCACGACCTGCACCCATTTGGCGGTCGGCAGCTTGCCCTTGGTCAGCACCCACCGGACGTCGTCGTCGAGGATCTCGGCGGCGGTGCCGGGGATGGAGCCGAGCCCGGCCTCCTTGACCTCCGAGAGCCACTCGCGCACCGACACGCCGGCCTTGGCCGACGCGGTGGCGATCTCCATCGGGGAGAACGCGTGGACGTGCAGGCCGGGCGCGGCGGCCGTGACGGCGCGGACGATGTCGACGTATGCCGTGCGCCCGAGCGCCGGGTCGATGCCCCCTTGGAGGCACACCTCGGTCGCGCCGGCGGCCTGCGCCTCGGCCGCGCGCGTGCCGATCTGCTCCAGGGACAGGGTGTAGGCATCGGCGTCGGTCCGGCGCTGGGCGAAGGCGCAGAACCGGCAACCCACGTAGCAGATGTTGGTGAAGTTGATGTTGCGGTTGACCACGTAGGTGACGTGCTCGCCGACGGTGTCCCGGCGCAGGTCATCAGCCAGGGAGGTGACCGCGTCGAGGTCGGCGCCGTCGCAGGTGAGCAGGGCCAGATACTCCTCGTCGCGCAGGGCCGCCGGGTGCTCCTGGGCGCGCCGCAGCGCTGCCCGCACGTCCGAGTCCAGC
>CALMNV010000259.1 GCA_937873285.1 uncultured Intrasporangium sp.
TCCCGCACCTCGATGCGCGAGGCCAGGGCACCGGCCTGCCCGTCGAGGCGAGCCAGTCCCTCCCGACGGTCGGCAGCCGCCCGAGCGGCGCGCGTGAGCCGAGCCGTCTCGGCGGCATACGACTGCTCGGCCGTCGTCCGCGTCGCCGTGGCCTCCTCCAGCGACCGCCTCAGCTCGGCCTGCTCCGCCAGCAGGACGCCCTCCTGCTGGCGCACCGCCTGCGCCTGCGCGCGCAGCTGGGCCGGGTCACGAGCGGGCGTGCCATCCGGCTCGTCGTCCTGACCGATGAGGCGCACCCGCCCCTCGGCGAGGGAGCGGGTCGAGGCCATCCGCTCGGCGAGCCGGCCGAGGCCGACCCAGGTCTCCTGCGCCCGGGTCAGCTCCGGGCGCGCCGCGTCCGCGGCGGCCTCGAGCGAGGTCAGGGCGCCGCCGAGGTCGGCGAGCCGGCCCTCCACCTCCCGGCGACGCTCGAGCAGGGCGGCCTCGTCGGCCACCTCCTGCTCGAGCGTCGTGGTCAGCTGCACCAGGTCGTCGGCGAGCAGGCGGGCCCGGGCGTCCCGAGCCTCGGCCTGGATGCTCGCCGCCCGACGCGCGGTCTCGGCCTGCCTGCCGAGCGGCCCGAGCTGGCGACGGATCTCGCCGGTGAGGTCCTGCAGCCGGGTGAGGTTGGCCTCCATGGTCTCGAGCTTGCGCAGCGCTCGTTCCTTGCGCTTGCGGTGCTTGAGCACACCGGCGGCCTCCTCGATGAAGCCGCGGCGCTCCTCGGGCGTCGCGCGCAGCACGGCGTCGAGCTGGCCCTGGCCGACGATGACGTGCATCTCCCGCCCGATACCGCTGTCCGAGAGCAGCTCCTGCACGTCGAGCAGCCGGCAGGGCGTGCCGTTGATGGCGTACTCCGAGCCGCCGTTGCGGAACATCGTCCGGGCGATCGTCACCTCGGTGTAGTCGATGGGCAGGGCGCCGTCGGTGTTGTCGATGGTCAGCGCCACCTCCGCACGCCCGAGGGCTGGGCGACCGGCTGTGCCGGCGAAGATGACGTCCTCCATCTTGCCGCCGCGCAGCGACTTGGCGCCCTGCTCCCCCATCACCCAGGCGAGCGCGTCGACGACGTTGGACTTGCCGGAGCCGTTGGGGCCCACGATGCAGGTGATGCCTGGCTCGAGCCGCAGCGAGGTCGCGGACGCAAAGGACTTGAAGCCCCTGACCGTGAGGTTCTTGACGTACACGAACCGGTGGTTTCCCTTCCTGCGCCGGCGCCGGACCGGCTCAGCGTACCCGCCGGTCCGCTGCGGTCCCGGAACCTGACCGGCCCGGCGCCGCCGGACCGTGCGCGCTGGAGGGCGTCGGCGTGCGGCATACGGGCCGCGCAGCCGGAGGCCCGAGCACGCTCAGGTCGCCGGCTCGTCCCCCGCCGCTATCCGCTCATGGTGGCGGATGACCTCGGCGATGACGAAACCGAGGAACTTCTCCGCGAAGACCGGGTCGAGCCCGGCCTCGTCGGCCAGGGCCCGCAGCCGGGCGATCTGGCGCTCTTCACGGGCCGGGTCGGCCGGCGGCAAGTGCGCGGCGGCCTTGAGCCGGCCGACCTCCTGGGTGCGCTTGAAACGCTCGGCGAGCAGGTGCACGAGCGCGGCGTCGATGTTGTCGATGCTGCCACGCAGCCGGGTCAGCTCGGCGCGGACGCCCTCCGGGCCTGGCGCGTCTGCCGTTGAGGTCACGGCGGTCAGCGTAGGGCTGTCAGCCGGTCGTGAAGCCGCGGATCCCGTCCTTCGGACTGCCCCGCAGCACGACGACCCGATCGACGCGGCCCGGTCGGCGGGTGCCGGGCGGAGTCTCTCGCAGCAGCTCCTCGAGCTGGGCGACGGCATCGCGGCCGCCCTGCGCGACGATCTCCACCCGGCCGTCATCGGTGTTGCGGGCATGCCCGACAAGCCCGAGCTCGAGGGCTCGGGCCCGTGCCCACCAGCGGAAGCCGACGCCCTGGACGAGTCCGTGCACGAAGAAGGTGGCGCGCTCCACTCCTCCACCGTACGCCGTCCAGTGCCCGTGCAGTGCCCGCCCAGTGCCCGTCCAGTGCCCGCCCAGTGCCCGACAGCCCCCGCGCCGCGTGCCTCCATGACCCTGTCGGTCCCGTCCCCTAGGGTCGCAGGCGACAGGGCGGTGCCGCGCCACCGCCGCCGTGGCACGGAAGGGAGCGACGTGACGACTTCGGTCGCACCTCGAAGGAGCCTCACCGGCGCCCCGGCGCGGGCGCCGGACCCCACGGTCGTCGGGGCCGTCGAGAGCTCACAGGGGCCGGCGGCATCCCGGATCGAGGGCCTCGACGGCCTGCGGGCCCTGGCCATCGTCGCGGTGCTGGTCTTCCACCTCAACGCCGCGTGGCTGCCCGGCGGGTTCCTCGGGGTGGACGTCTTCTTCGTGGTTTCCGGCTTCCTCATCACCACCCTGCTCGTGCGCGAGCACCACGAGCACGGGCGCATAGCGTTGCGCCGGTTCTGGGTGCGGCGGGCCCGGCGGCTGCTGCCCGCGCTCGTCGTGGTCGTCGTCGGCAGCGTGCTCGTCGCCCGCCTCGTCAGCGGCGACCTGCTGGTCCACCTCGGCAGGCAGGTCGCCGGTGCCCTCACCTTCTCGACGAACTGGGTGGAGGTCACCGCCGGCTCGAGCTACTTCGACCAGACCGCTCCACAGCTCTTCCTCAACTTCTGGTCCCTCGCGGTCGAGGAGCAGTTCTACCTGCTCTGGCCGCTCGTGACCCTGCTGCTGGTGCGCTTCGCCTCGGCCCGCACCCGGGTGGCGGTTGCGCTCGGCGTCGCCGCCGCCTCGACCGCGCTCATGGCGCTCCTGTTCGTCCCGGGTGCCGACGCCACTCGGGTCTACTACGGCACCGACACCCATCTCATGGGGCTGATGACCGGGGCGGCGCTCGCCTTCGCCTGGGCGAGCCCGTCGCTGCGGCTGCGTCTCGCGCCCTCGTCGTGGGGGTCTCGCGGCCGGTATGCCGTGCCCGCGGCGGCCGCGGTCCTCATGCTGCTGCTGTTCGCCCTCGACGAGTCGCGGGCGGCGACCTTCCGGGGGGGCATCCTGCTCGCCTCGGTGGCGACAGGCGTGCTTGTCCTCGGCCTGCTCGACCGGCGCTCCTCGGGGCCGAGCGCATGGCAGCGGCTGACCGGCAGCCGGGTCGCCGGGTGGGTGGGGGTGCGCTCCTACTCGATCTACCTGTGGCACTGGCCGGTCGTGCTCGTCGTGGCGCGCGACAACCCCTCGGCTCCGGGCACCTCCTCCCACCTGCTGACGCGGGCGTGGGTCGTCCTCGTCACGCTCGCCCTCGCCGACCTGACCTACCGGTTCGTCGAGACGCCCTTCCGGCGGCACGGCTTTCGGGGAGTGGGCCGGGCGGTAGGGCGCCTCCTGATGCGCTCGACGCGGCGCACCCGGCAGGCCGTAGCCGGCACCGTCGCGGTGCTCGGCATCGCGCTCGTGGTGATCACATGGACCGCCCCCCGGCAGTCCGAGACCGCCGCCCTGCTCGAGGCCAACGCTGCCAGGGCCGCTGGAGGCGCTGGAGCGGCGATGACGCCGCTCGTGCCGGGCCCGTCGTCGGCCGGCGGCGCGTCGGCGGGCGGCGCGGCGGCGGTGGCGACCGCCACGGCCGCTGCCTCGCCGACCGGGGGGGCGCAGGCCTCCTTCACCATGCCGACCGGGCCCGAGATCGACGGCTACGGAGACTCCATGATGGTCGGGAGCGTGCACGCCCTCGACTACTACTTCCCGGGCATCCGGATGGACGCCAAGTCCAACCGACGCTGGTCCGACGGCCTGGCGGCAGTGCGCGCGCGGGGCGACGGCAACCGACGGGCGGTCGTCCTCGCCTTCGGGACCAACGCCGGCGTGGACCAGGCCGATGTGACGGCGGTGCTCGATGCACTCGGGTCGCGGCGCATGGTGGTGCTCGTCAACCTCATGGGCCCCTTCGCCCGGATCGACTCCGACAATGCGACCCTGCAGGCGGTGGCCAAGGACCGGCCCAACGTCGTCGTGGCCGACTGGGCGGCCGCGGTGCGTGACAACCCGGAGCAGCTGCAGTCAGACCGCGTGCATCCCAGCCTGCGCGGGTCCCACCTCTTCGCCAAGACGGTCCGCCAGGCGCTCGCGGCCCTCTCGGAGCGGCACACCGGTGTCAAGGTGCCCCTGAAGGACCTGCCGATGCCCTGATCTGGCACTCGCGGACGCCTGGCAGTCCGGGCCACCATCGTCGTCCTTCGCGGCGGCTCCGAAGCGGTTGGGTCGCGGGCCGGGTCGGTGCGGCCGCCGAGCGCGATGGGCACCGAGTGAGCCAGCCAGTGCGCCGCAGGCTGCCTCGCCGGCTCGGTTGGCGCGAGCCCTACTGCGCCAGCCACGCGGCATACGACTCGAAGGTGTAGGGACGGCCGAGGAAGTCATCCACCAGGTCCGCCGCGTCCCGGCGTCCGCCCTGGGCGAGCACCCGGTCGCGGTAGGCCCCGGCCACCTCCGGGTCGAACAGGTCGCCAGGGTCGAAGGCCGAGAAGAGGTCCTTGGCGATGACGAGGGACCACATGTAGGTGTAGTAGCCGGAGGAGTAGCCGTCGAGGTGCCCGAACGCCGTGTGCATGTGCGTGTCGGGCAGCGGCGGGAAGACCGAGTAGCGGGACTGCAGCTGCACCGCCCGGGCAGTGAGGTCCGGGTGCTCCCGCACGTGCAGGTCGTGGGACAGGGCGGCGTAGAACATCTGGGTGCGGGCCTGGTAGCCCTTGCCGAAGTCGTCGGCCGCCCGCATCCGGCGCACCAGCTCCGCCGGGATGCTCGCCCCCGACTCGTCCCGGGCGAACGTCGCCAGCACCGCGGGGTCCCAGGCCCACTCCTCGAGCAGCTGGCTCGGCGCCTCGACGAAGTCCCACTCGGTGGCGACGCCGGAGAAGCGCAGCCACTCCTGCCGACCGGCGAGGACGTGATGGACGAGGTGGCCGAACTCGTGGAAGAGGGTCACGACCTCGTCGTGCTCGAGCAGCCCGCGACCGACGTTGCAGGCGAGGGCCCCCTCGGCCAGCTGGGTCCCCGCGACGCCGCGGACGAGGTCGAACTGCGCCGCGTGCTTGTACTTGCCCTCGCGCGGGTGCAGGTCGAGGTAGATCCGCCCGATCCGCTCGCCCTCGAGCGCCACGTCGTAGGCCGCCACCTCCTCGTGCCAGACCGGCGCGTCCGGGACGGCTGCCCACTCCAGACCGAAGAGGCGCCCTGTCACGTCGAGCAGCCCCTGGCGGACGCGGTCGACGGGGAAGTACCGACGCACCTGCTGCGCGTCGACCGCGAGCTGCTCCTTGCGCACCAGCTCGGCGTAGTAGAGCAGGTCCGCAGCGTCGATGTCCGCCGCGTCCGGCCGGTCCTGCCGGAGCCGGTCGAGCAGGACCTGCCTGTCACGCAGCGCACTCTGCCCGGACAGCTCGGTGATCCGGTCGACGAAGTCGGCGATTGCCGCGCCGTCGCCGATCATCTTCACCTCCGCGTCGAAGTCGGCCCACGTGTCCGCAAGTGCCGCCCGGTAGGCGGCGCGGAAGTGTTCGGGATGTGCGACTCCATCACCGACGGCTGTTGAGCGGTTGCGTTCGCCCTGCGTGATACTCGGCTAGCACTTCATCTGCGAAGGCAGCAAGAGCAGTTGGTGACTGGGCAAACGAACGTTGCCAGCGTTGTTCGCTCTGCATCACTTCGAGGAGCCAGGTTGCCAGCGCATCCTGGTCTTCCGGCGGGAGTTTTGCAACCTCAGTGAACGCTTGCTCGAGTAGCGCGGTCATTCCTCGCCCCTATCGTGACAAATCCCTGGTTCGGCTGCAATTGTAGCGTCGGCCACAGCCAGATTACGTCGTATTGCAGCAATCAGCGATAGGCTACCAGGAAGAGGCGGCGGAAAGGGAAGAGGACGCGACCGTCGCGCTGGG
>CALMNV010000260.1 GCA_937873285.1 uncultured Intrasporangium sp.
GCGGGCGGCGGCGGACGGAGCGGGGCGGTGGAGCGGCCTCCGGCGCGTGCGGAACGGGCCACTGGACGAGGGTGGAGGCGTGCGGAACTGGCCACTCGACGAGGGTGGAGGCGTGCGGAACTGGCCACTCGACGAGGGTGGGGCGGGCGGAACTGGCCACTCGACGAGGGTGGACGCGGGCGGAACTGGCCACTCGACGAGGGTGGACGCGGGCGGCTACTTCGTCGACGGCACCGGCGGCGGCGCCTCCGGCAGCTCGATCGGCAGAGATTCCTCGCCACCGGCGAACGAGAGCGACAGGCTGTGCGCAGCGGCCGGGACCTCGAAGGTGAGCTCCCCGTTCGTGGTGGCCCCTCGCGGCACCGTCGACACGCCGAGCTGGTCGCCGCGGGGGACCGTCGGGACGACGCCCTCCCCACTCACCGAGAAGGACGAGCGCTCGACACGCAGGCCCTGGGCGGCCACGGCCGTCAGGACCACCCGCACCGAGAAGCGCCGCTTGCCCTCGGGCACGGGATCGGGGTCCATGAAGGCCGGCATACCTGGCATGACGGCCTTGAAGCCCTTGTCGCCCTGCATGGCGGCGTGCAACGCGGCCGGGTCGTAGGGCGCGACCCGCTCGATGCGCATCAGCCCGCCCGGCACCTGCACGACCCCCGGCCCCGTGCCCGGGATGCGGCCCAGCTGCTGGGCCACACCCCAGACACCCACCCCGAGCACCGCGAGGACGCACGCCGCGAGCAGCAGCGCCTCCCGGCGCCCGAGCCGCCCGGCGGGAACCGCCCGCCGGGTCGGCCCGGGGGTCCTGCCGGGCCCTCTCTCCCAGGCCCGCGCCGGCGTCGTGCGACTCATGGCAGCAGCTGCACAGGGTTGCCGCCGGCTCGCGGGTCGTCGGGCGTCCGCAGCGGGGTGGGTCTCGCCCCTGCCGGCGGTCGGGGATAGATCCGCATGATCCCCCAGAGCCCACCACTGAGATGCCCCATGGCGTTGAGCGAGCCATACCGGTAGTCGCCGGGAGCGCTGGCGGCCCCGCCCTCGAGGTGCATGTCGACACTTCGGCCGACACTGATCCCGCCCTGGACGCCGATCAGGTCAGACCCCGGGTCGACCGGCTGCCGGAGCCAGGAGTGGCCACTGACCGCGAAGCTGTGCTGCCTCGGCTTGTCGGCGCCCTGCATGACACGGATCCGCACCGCGTCCCCGGCATACGTCCGCAGGATCGGCGTCTCGGGGTCGCCGTAGCGCCGCGAGCTGAACACACCCGCCAGCCGGTCGGCGAGCGTGTCGGGCAGGGTCGGGTCGAGTGACGGACCCGTCCGGTGGGCGAGCCGGGCACTGGCGTAGTTGTAGCCCTTCTCGCCCTGGTCCTCGACGTCCAGCACCGCTGGTGGCTCCCCTGGCACCGGCGGGCTGTCCGGCTCGTCGAGGATCTGGGTGCCGTCGGCCTTGCGCAGGTTCAGCCCATCCTGGATGTGGACGCCGAACTCCCGGAAGCTCAGCCCTCCGGGCCGGCGGATGTCCGCCGACGCGGCCGACTTGTTCGGCGTGCCCGCGGGGAACGGGCCCAGCTTCGCTCCGGTCACGGGGTCGTGCCAGGCCGAGCCGGCCGGCTCCACGATGACACCGCCGGACAGCCCGTGGTGTCGATGGCCCCGCACGTCGCCGAACTCGAGGAGGTTCGCCGCGCCGAGCTCGCCGACCGGCACCCGTGGCGCATACCACCGGTAGAGCCGGGAGGCCCCGGGGGCGACGGTCTGGTCGGCGTTGATGCCGACGGTGGCGCCGTCGGAGCCGCGGACGTCATAGCTGAGCAGCTGTGGGTGCAGCGACACCCGCAGCCCGGCCGGCGTGCTGCCGTTCTCCGTCGGCAGGTTCGCGTCCCCGTCGGCGGTGCCGTTGTGAGCCAGGAAGCTCTTGGACAGCTTGTTGGTCAGCGTCAGCTCGATGCAGTCGCCGGCGTTGGCGCGGATCGTCAGCGGCTCGGCCTTCTTCGCCCCCGTGCGCACCGCGGCCTCATCGGCCGCGTCGACGTAGATCAGCCCGTAGGGGTCGTTGTCGCCGGCCGCGTTGTAGGTCAACGGCCGGTTCATCGCGACGACCCGGTAGGTGCGCCTCGGGGCCGTGGACGGGCACGCGCTTCCGGGGTTCGCTGCGGGCAGCGGCAGCGTCAGCGCGGCCGGCCGGGGCACGCGGGTGAAGGACGAGAGGAAGGTCGTGAAACTGCGCGCCGGGACGTTGTCCGGCAGCGGGAGCAGGTTCGGCTGCTTCTTGTCGTGCAGTCGCAGGATCCCCCACATCCCCTCGTAGATGTCGTCGATGGCCGTCCCGGAGTAGAGGAAGTCACCGCGGCACCGCGTCTCCTTCTCCTTTGAGCCGCAGGTCACCCTCGGGGTCTCGAAGTTGAAGGCATCGGAGACGCCGACCGCCTGGGCCGACACGTACGGCGACTGCGGGTCGTCGGGTTCCTGTCTCCACCGCATGCCGTTGATGTTGATGACGTGCTGCTCCTCCTGCGAGCCCTGGATCACGCGAGTGCGGATGTTGTCCCCGGAGTAGGCCTGCAGGACCGGGGTCATCGGGTCTCCCCACGTCGTGGAGCTGAAGACGTATGCCGGGTCGACCTTGGTCCCGTTGAAGCTCTGCCGGAGTCGCAATGGCGCGTTGCGGTAGTTCACGGCCATCGTGCCGGGGTCGGCGTCGGGAATCTCCTCCGGCGCGACGGGCGGGTTGACGCTCCCGGCCCGGGTCGTCGGGTCGCCGCCCTTCTTGGTCAGGGAGACGAAGTCGGCGAAGGCCAGCCCGAACTCGCGGAAGTCGTCCTTCGCGCCAGGACCGATCAGGTCGACGGCCGTGCCGACCGCCTCCCCCACGCAGCTGGCACCACACACCGTCCCGTGCGCCGGCGAGTTCACCGGCTGCAGATATCGGCCCGTCTTGGGGTCGCGGACGTCGAATCCCTGCGGCTCGACGACGAGGCCGCCGAAGAAGCCGCGATTCTGCGCCACCGCAGCGAAGTGGTGGTCGTGGGTGAACACCGTGCGCAGCTCGTAGTCGGCATACCATCGCTCGCGGATCGTCTGGCCCATCGGCGCACCGGCCTTGCTGGGATCCCAGCTCGCCGGGGTTGGTATTCGGCAGGTGAGCGCGGTGCAGCTTTGTGTCCCTGCCCGGATTCGGGCGTTGAAGTCGGCCTGCTCCTTGGAGAACGCCGCCTGGTTGTAGTTCCAGCCGTTCGTCGACCCGTCGCTGCCGAGCACGTCGAACTTGACCAGATGGATGTGCTGGGCCACGAGGTTGGTCTGCTGCAACTGTAGGAAGGCGTCGCCGCCGACCCAGTTGGGCAGCCGGTTGGTGAGGTTGAAGTTGATGCAGTCTCCCGCGTTGGCGCGCAGGAAGAACGGTTCGGCGGGTTTCGTGCCGGCCAGGACCGCATCGACGTCCTTGTCGAGGACGAGCAGCCGGGCCTGCGGGTCGTGCTCCCCGGCCTCGTTGTACACGACGTCGCGCTGGATGGCGGACACGTTGTAGGTGACCTCTCGCGCCCCCGTGGGGCAGGGGTCGCCGAAGGGAGCACCCGGCTTGGGAGCGGTCGCGCCGTAGCGCCGCTTCTGCACCTCACGCTCGATGGCCTCCTTCGCGGCGTCGACCGGCAGACCGCCGGCCATGCGGACCGCGAGGGCACCGTTGGGGCCGCCCTCGGTGACGGATCCCGGCGGCTGCGGCGGACGCCATCCGACGACACCGGGGATGAACCTCGGGTAGCCGGGGTTGGTCGCCGTCGGTGCCGGCAGGGCCGTGCGACCGGCGAGCGGCTTGAGCTCGGAGACGAGGACGCCGTCGGGTGTGCGGCCGGTGCCGTCCTCGAGGACGTCGTGGGTGCGGGAGAGGGACCAGAAGCCCGCGGCGAAGTGGGGATAGAGATGACAGTGGAAGATCGCGTCGCCGGTGGTCCCATTCTTGGACCCGGAGCCGAAGAGCAGGTCGGCCGTGAATGCCTCGCCGGGACCGAACGTCTGCGAGTCCACCGTGCTCGACTGCGGCTTGCGCCCCGGCCCGGGAGTCGTCGGGTTGGACCCTGCCGTGCCCACGTCGCGCGGCTCGGCGAGCCATTGGTGGGCGTGCATGTGGAAGACGTGGGTCTCCTTGACGCCCGCGAGGCCGAACCGGATCTTGGTCGGGTCGCCGACGTAGCTGTGCGTGACGTTGGAGGTGTAGCAGGACACCGGGAGCCCACAGTCCTCCTTCTCGCCACCGGGCGTCGGGCGCCACGGTCCCGGTCCGCTGGCGAGCTTGACGAGGGCTGGGTCCCCGTAGACCCACGACGACAGCGAGGTCTCCTCCCCGACGCAGTCGGCGCAACGGCCCGCTCCGGTGCGGTTCTTCGCCGGCTCGCTGCCGTAGTTGAGCGCGAAGCCGATGCCCGGCACCTCGTCCTGGGTCAGCTGCACGGACTCGCGGAACGCGTTGCCGACCGGCGGCTTGATGTCGGCCGCGATGTAGAGCTCGCCGCTCTGGCCACCCGTGCCGGTGTAGAGCGGGAGCCCGCTGCTCGGGTCGGTCCACACCGACCCCGCCGGCTCGACGACCAGGCCGCCGAACAGGCCCTGCGCCTTGGCGCCGCCGTCGGCCTCGCCGCCGATGGGCACGCCCCGGTCCTCGAAGAGGAACAGGCCCTCCTTGGACGGCGCGGTCCACAGCATCGTGACGCTCTGTCCGGGACCGACCGTCGTGTCGTCGTTGAAGCCCACCGCGCCGCCGTCGCCGTTCTGCGCGTCGTAGGCGACACCGTTGGCGTGCATGGAGATGCGGGCGCCGTCCGGGATGCCGCTGCCCCCTCCGACGGACCTGATCTCGTTGCTCAGCTTGACCTCGATGCACTCGCCCTCGTTGGCGCGCAGCACCAGGGGGCGCGGACGCAGCCTCCGGTTGCCGGCGGGGTCGAGGGCGGGGTCGGCCGCCAGCGGCCGCGCCCAGTTCTCGTATGCCGCCTTGTCCTGGCGAAGCGTGTACATCAGACCGCTCGTGACCACCTGACCCCAGCGGTTGTAGGGAATCGTCAGCGAGATCGCGACGACGTCGTAGCGACGCTGCGCCGTCGCGGAGGTGCACCCTCCGGTCGGCTCTGCTGCCGTGGGCGCGGCGGACGCAGCGGGAGTCAGGGCCAAGCTCATCGTGGCGAAGGCGAGCGCGCTGCACAGCGTTCCCGCGACGAGTCGACGCGAGTGCCGTCTGCGGAGCACGGGGTGCCGCGCTATCCGGAGGCACAGCCTCAGCACCACCGCGACCGTGCCGGCGAGGAGCAGCAGGGCGAACGTCGCGCCGAGCGCCAGCGCCACGTCGGGCAGGCCATCGCGAAGCAGTGTCCAGGCACTGGGCGTCGTGCCTCCCGTGGTGACAGCGTTGATCGCCTCGCTGGCGGGCGTCTTCGTGAGCGCCGTCGCCGGTGCAGGCACCGCAGCCGGAGCTGCCGTGCCTGCCGCGGCGGCCGGGGTGCCCGGCAGCACCGGCCTGCCGTGGTGGTCGGCTGCACCGGCCGAGGCGGTGCTGGCCCCCAGGGCCCGCGCAGTGACCCCGCGCACGGGGGCGGGCGCAGCGGGAGCGGTCGCGGCGAGGACGATGGCATGCGTGGCGTGGGCGTTCAGGGTGGCAACTGCCTGCCCGAGCGCTCCCGCGAGGGCGGTGTAGACCATGCCGACGGTGGCGCCCCGGCGCGCGGCGAGCCGCCTTGCCGCGGTGACCGCGACCATGACGAGGACGACGGACAGCACGAGCCCGACCCCGCCCTCGACGAGCCACGTCCACGAGGCAGCCCCGGTGGAGGCGCCGTCGGCTGCGTGCCGGGAGCGCACGAGCTGAGCCGTGGCGAGGGCCTGGACACCGGCCACCGCACCGATCAGGCCGAGCACGCCCAGTCGGCGTGGCAGCTCGTGCCGGCCGCGCGCCGGCCGGGGGGATGCGGCATACCTAGGCATCAGCGGGCCTCGATCCAGGTTGAGCGGGTGGAGGTGTTCTTGGCCCAGTCGACGGCGCGGGCCCGCACCTCGTAGAGGCCCTTGCCGACAAGGGCGCCGGAGCCCTTGCGACCGTCCCAGAGGAACTTGATGGTGGTGCCGGCGGACGCCTTCTTGGCGGGAAGCCGGCGAATCAACCACCCGGAGGAGGTGAAGATCTCGAGGCTGACCATGGAGCCCTCGCTGACGGGCACCGCGATGACAGGCTTGGCCACGCCGGGCTTGAAGGGGTTGGGCGTGGCGGTGACGCTGCCGATGCTCGGCGCGATCGTGTCGATCCGGACGCCCACCAGCTTGGTGGTGACCGTCTTGCCCGGGTCGGTGGCGCGCACGACGAAGCGGTAGGACCCGGATGGCAGGACCCGGCCGGCGGTGTCCCG
>CALMNV010000261.1 GCA_937873285.1 uncultured Intrasporangium sp.
CGGTCGGTGTCACCGAAGCGGCGCATCCGGCGCAGCACCGAACCGGAGGCGTGCTGGAAGGACAGGTCGAAGTACGCCGCCACGCCCGGCGTACTCGCGATCACCTCGATCAGCCCGGGGCGTACCTCGGCCGGCTGCAGGTAGGACACCCGCACCCGGTCGATGCCCGCCACGCCGGCCAGCGCGGGCAGCAGGCTCTCGAGCAGCCGCAGGTCGCCGAGGTCCTTGCCGTAGGAGGTGGAGTTCTCGCTGACGAGCACGACCTCGCGTACGCCGTGCTCGGCCAGCCAGGCGGCCTCGGCCAGGATCTCGTGCGGCCGGCGCGAGACGAACGAGCCGCGGAAGGCGGGGAGCGCGCAGAACGTACAGCGCCGGTCAGAGCCGGACGCCAGCTTCAGCGGTGCCGCCGGGCCGGTGCCGAGCCGGCGGCGCACCGGGCGCGGGCCGGAGACCGGGGCGACCCCCGCGGGCAGGTCGGGGTCGGCGACGGTGAGCACCCGCGCGGCCTGCCGTTCGACGGGGGGGACCGGCAGCAGCCGGCGGCGGTCCTGCGGGGCGTGCGGCACGTGCGGCTGCCCGGCGAGCACGGAGGCCAACCGGGCGGAGATGTCCTGGTAGTCGTCGAAGCCCAGCACCGCGTCGGCCTCGGGCAGCTCCTTGGCCAGCTGGTCGCCGTAGCGCTCGGCCAGACAGCCGACGGCCACGACGTGCCGCTGCCGGTCGCCGCGGGGCAGGTCGGCCACCTCGAGGAGCGCGTCGATGGAGTCCTTCTTGGCCTGCTCGATGAAGCCGCACGTGTTGACGACCGCGACGTCGGCATCGGCCGCGTCGTCGACGAGCCGCCAGCCCTCGGCCTGCAGGCGGCCGGCCAGCTCCTCGCTGTCCACCTCGTTGCGGGCGCACCCGAGGGTGACGAGGGCAACGCTGCGGTCCGGCATACGCTCACTCTAGAGGCGTGGGTGTTCAATGGCCGCCATGCCCGGTGACCCGCCGCCCCTGCGCCACGCCCGTTCCCTGCTGGCCGAGGCTCCGCTCATCGACGGGCACAACGACCTGCTCTGGGAGGCTCGGCTGCAGGCCGGCTACGACTTCGCCGCGCTCGACATCGCGGGCCGGGTGGCGACCACCCGCACCGACCTGCCCCGCCTCGCCGAGGGCGGCGTCGGTGGCCAGTTCTGGTCGGTCTTCGTGCCCGGGACCCTCCAGGCAGAGGCAGCCGTCGTCGCGACCCTCGAGCAGGTCGACGCCGCCCACCACATGATCGCGACGTATGCCGACCGGCTCGCCCTCGCGCGGACCGCCGAGGAGGTGCAGGACGCCACGGCCGCGGGGCGGATCGCGTCGCTGCTCGGCGCGGAGGGTGGGCACTCCATCGGCTGCTCGCTCGGGGTGCTGCGCCTGCTGCACGTCCTCGGCGTGCGCTACCTGACCCTCACCCACAACGAGAACGTGCCGTGGGCCGACTCGGCGACCGATGTGCCGGCGGTCGGCGGGCTCACCGCGTTCGGGCGGGAGGTGGTGCGGGAGATGAACCGCCTCGGCATGGTCGTCGACCTCAGCCACGTCGCGCCGACGACGATGCGGGCCGCGCTCGCGACCAGCGAGGCCCCCGTCATCTTCAGCCATTCGTCGGCGCGGGCGGTGTGCGACTCGCCCCGCAACGTGCCGGACGACGTGCTCGCGGCGCTGCGCGACAACGGCGGCGTGTGCATGGTGACCTTCGTGCCGGAGTTCCTCTCCCCGGCCGCGGCGCAGTGGCGCCTCGAGGCGGCGACTGCCGCCGAGGAGGTCGGCGTCGACCCCAAGGACTGGGTGGCCTTCTCGACGTTCGCCGCGGCATACGCCGAGCGGCGCCCGAAGCCCCCGGCCACGATCGAGCAGGTGGTGGCCCACGTGGAGCACGTGCGGGACGTCGCGGGCATCGACGCCGTCGGGATCGGCGGCGACTACGACGGCACCGACACCTTCCCGGTCGGGCTCGAGGACGTCTCCGGCTACCCGCGGCTGGTCGCCGCCCTGGTGGAGCGGGGCTGGTCCGACGCCGACCTGCGCCGGCTGGTGCGCGACAACACGCTGCGGGTGCTGCGGGACGTGGAGGCTGTCGCCCGTGACGCCCAGCAGCGCCGGTCTCCCAGCCGGCACACGTGGGCCGAGCTCGACGGTGGCCGCGCTGGGTGGACCGGGCGACGGTGAGCCGGCCCCGCGGTCAGCGGTCGCGCCCCCGGTCGGTGAGCGACCAGGCATCCTCCGACTCCTCGTCGTCCTCCCCGACCACCGGGGTGAGGTCGCCGGGCGTCCACCTGCTCGCGCCGGCCGCCTGCCGTTCGCCCCGGTCCGCCACGATGGCGGCCGTGCGGAGCGATCCGGCATCCGCTGGCTCGTCATCCTCGCCGGCGTCCACCCGCTCCAGCGCGACGACCGAGTCGTCGTCGAGGGCCTCGTCGGGGTCGAGGTCGTCGCTGACCCCGCTGGCCGGTGGCAGGTCCTCGCCGCGCAGCAACGCGAGCGTCTGCGGCAGGTCGTCGGGACGCACGAGCACGTCCCGGGCCTTGGAGCCCTCGCTCGGCCCGACGACGCCCCGCGACTCGAGCAGGTCCATGAGCCGCCCCGCCTTGGCGAAGCCCACGCGCAGCTTGCGCTGCAGCATCGACGTCGAGCCGAACTGCGTCGTCACGACGAGCTCGGTGGCCTGCAGCAGCACGTCGAGGTCGTCGCCGATGTCGTCGTCGACCTGCTTCTTCGGCGCGGCCGCGACGACGTCCTCGACGTAGGTCGGCGCCAGCTGGGTGGTGACGAAGGCGACCACCTCGGCGATCTCGGACTCGTTGACCCAGGCACCCTGCACCCGCATCGGCTTGTTGGTGCCCATGGGCAGGAAGAGCGCGTCGCCCTGGCCGATGAGCTTCTCGGCCCCCGGCTGGTCCAGCACGACCCGCGAGTCGGCGAGCGAGCTCGTGGCGAACGCCATCCGGGAGGGCACGTTGGCCTTGATCAGGCCGGTGACGACGTCGACCGAGGGCCGCTGCGTGGCGAGCACGAGGTGGATCCCGGCGGCGCGCGCCAGCTGGGTGATCCGCACGACCGACTCCTCGACATCGCGCGGCGCGACCATCATCAGGTCGGCGAGCTCGTCGACGACGACGAGCAGATAGGGGTAGGTCGTCAGCCGCCGCTCGGACCCGGGCAGTGGCGTCACCTTCCCGGCTCGCACGGCCTTGTTGAAGTCGTCGATGTGCTTGAAGCCGAACGCGGCGAGGTCGTCGTAGCGCTGGTCCATCTCGCGCACGACCCACTGCAGGGCCTCTGCGGCCTTCTTCGGGTTCGTGATGATCGGCGTGATGAGGTGCGGGATGCCCTCGTATGCCGTGAGCTCGACCCGCTTGGGGTCGACGAGCACCATCCGGACCTCCTCGGGCGTCGCCCGCATGAGGATCGAGGTGATCATCGAGTTGACGAAGGAGCTCTTGCCGGAGCCGGTGGCGCCCGCCACCAGCAGGTGCGGCATCTTGGCGAGGTTGGCGATGACGTAGGCGCCCTCGACGTCCTTGCCGACCCCCATCACCATCGGGTGGCTGTTGCTGCGGGCCGTCTGGCTGCGCAGCACGTCGCCGAGCGCGACGTTCTCGCGGTCGGCGTTGGGAATCTCGATGCCGATCGCCGACTTGCCCGGGATCGGCGAGAGGATGCGCACCTCCGCGGAGGCGACGGCATACGCGATGTTCTTCGACAGCGCCGTGACCCGCTCCACCTTGGTCCCGGAGCCGAGCTCGACCTCGTAGCGGGTCACCGTCGGGCCGCGCGTGAAGCCGGTGACCTGCGCGTCGATGTCGAACTGCTCGAAGACGTGGGTGAGCGAGTCGACGACCCGGTCGTTGGCGGCGCTGCGCGTCCTGTGCGGCGCACCCGGCGTCAGCATGGCCTGGTCGGGCAGGCGGTAGGTGACCTCACCCCCGAGGGAGAGCTGCTCCACGCGGGCGGGCAGGTCCACGGGGGGCGGCGGCACGAGCTCGGCCTTGGGCCCGACCCTGCCCCCGGCAGCCGTGGGGGTGCCGACGCCTCCAGCGCCGGACACCGCGCCGGACACCGGGCCGGTCCCGGTGCCCGCGGCGCTTCCGGACGGCCGGGCAGCGAGCCCGCTCACGTCGTCGGGCCGCCTCTCGCCGGGCCGCGCTCCCCCCCGTGCGTCCGCCTCGACCTGCGCGGCCTTGCGGAACGCCTCGTCGCCTTCGCGCTCCCCGTCCGCGTCGCGGTCCGCGCCCGCGGCGCGCCGCGACCGCCTCGGTCGATGGCCGTCCCCACGCTCGTCCCGGTCACCCTCACCGCCTCCGCCCGGCTGTGCCTCCGCCTCGGCGCCGTGGCCGGAGCCGCGGCGCAGCACGACGTCGCGAAGCTGGCGCAGCCGGGTCGGCAGCAGGTTGACCGGGGTGGCCGTGAGCACGAGCAGGCCGAAGATGCCCAGCAGCACGAGGATGACGGTGGCGCCGTAGACGGACACGGCCGCGGCGAGCGGGCTCGACGCGAGGAAACCGATGATGCCGCCGGCCGCCCGCATCCCGTCCGCGCCGTCGGGCGGGTTCGGGATGCCGTCGCTGATGTGCGCGAGGCCGGAGGCGGCGAACGTCAGGGCGAGGCTGCCCACGACGAGGCGGCTCGTCGCCGCCTCGTCCTGCGGTGTCCGCAGGAGGCGCAGGCCGAGGGCGAGCAGGGCGAGCGGCACGGCATACGCGACCCGGCCGAAGGTGCCGGCGAAGACAGCGTGCACCACCTGACCGACGACGCCCGGCACGCCCCACCACTCGCGGGCGGCGACGATCACGGCGAGGGCGATCAGCGCGAAGCCGAGCCCGTCGCGTCGGTGCTCGGGCTCCAGGTTGGTGGCGCTGGCGCCCACCCGGCGCACCGCCCCGCCCGCGACGTGCGAGACCCCCATCCAGGTGGAGCGGACCGCTCTCAGCGGCAGCGGCAGCCCGCCGCTGCGCGCCCTCGTGCCGTTGCCGCCCGAGGAGGCCCTCGGGCCGGTGGGGCCCTTCGTGCCGGCGCCGCCCTTGCCGCCGGCCTTGCCGCCGGCCGCGTGGGCGCCGCGAGCGGCCGGGACGCGCTGCGTCTGCCGGGCGGGCGGGCGGGAGGACGCCCCCCGCGCAGGGGAGGTCGAACGGGTCGTGCCGGACGGACGGGTCGCCATGATGGCACCGTACGCGACCGGCAGGCAGATCTCACGCGTCACACGCGCACCGCGAGTCTCTCGCTCCCGCCGTGCCCGGGGAGCGCGGCTGGACACTCGCGGGCCGCGTGGCTACAGTGTCGGCCAGGTCATGAGTGCCAGCGACAAGCCCCGGCTCGCTGGCCAGCAACCCTCCTCCGCGGTGGGGTGCTCCGGGTGACGACCAGGCCGTCTCGACTCCGAGCCGGCAAGCGCGGGCCTGCACCTTGTGGGTCCCACGACCCAGGGAGCGCTCGATGTCAGCACATCCGCCGGCCGCCCACACCGCCGCCGCCTCCAGCCCGCATCCGGCCGATGGGCGCCTCCCGGCCCCGCCTCCCGCACGAGCCCGGAGCCTGCACGTGGTCCCGGCGTCAGCCGCCCTGCCCGCCACCCTGCCCGCCACCGTGTCCGCCACCCTGCCCGCCACCGTGGGGGCCGACCTGCTGGTGCCGACCCTGACCGGCGAGCGCCGCTACGTCAACCTCGACCACGCCGCCTCGACCCCCGCCCTCGAGACGGTGCAGGCGGCCGTGGACCGAGCCCTGCAGACCTACTCGTCCGTGCACCGGGGCGCCGGCTTCGCCTCTCGCGTGACGAGCGCGTGGTACGAGCAGGCCCGCGCCGAGGTGGGCGAGTTCGTCGGCGCACGTGCCGACGACACGGTCGTCTTCACCCGCAGCACCACCGACTCGTGGAACCTGCTCGCCCGCGTCCTCCCGCGCCGCACCGTCGTCTTCACGTTCGCCTCCGAGCACCACTCCACGCTGCTGCCCTGGGGCCGCCACCGCACCGTCCGGCTGCCGGTGCCGAGCAGCACCGAGGACGCCCTCGACCTGTCGGGCCTCGACATCGACCCGGCGGTCGTCCGCAAGCTGCTCACCGTCGACCCGGACCGGTGGCGCCGGGAGCTCCCCCAGCTCGAGGAGCACTACGCCTCCCTCGGCGACCGGGTGCCCGACGCGCTCCGCGACCAGCTCAAGTCGCTCGAGAAGCGCCTCGCGAGCAACGTCCGAGATAGGGAGGACGTGGCGGTCGTCCTTCGCCTTGAGTGACTGCGCGAGAAGCGATGCCGTCTTCGTGAAGCGCGGGTCGAGCTCGCGATGACGGCCGAGAGCTTCCGACCGGTCCTCCGGTCCAAATGACCAGATCCCCTCCTCGCGCAAACTCTTCAGGAATCCTGCGGCCG